>JBEIUK010000140.1:0-7971 GCA_040374415.1 Gemmatimonadaceae bacterium
CCCATTGACCCGACGGAGGCGGATCTCAAACCGCTCGCCCATGGAATGCATGTGCGAGGTCAGCCCGAGGATCGTCGTCCGGACGCCAACGGGGAACACCGTCCGAACCGTCGTGCGCTGCTTCGGGGGGAGCGTAAAGCTGGTGTTCGCGAGATTCAGCGTACGGGCCACGGTCGTGACCTGCGCTTTGTCGACGGTGTACAGATTGGCGAACGCCTGGCCCGGAAGATCAATTGGGGCCCGGTTCACATAGTGCACGTTGAAGTCCAGCGCACTGTTGGCTGGCAGTTTGAGCGCCACGCCAGCGGGAAAGCGATAATCAAAGTCCGGAGTCATCGCGCCGGCAAAGAACACATGGCAGGCCATCGGCAGCAGGTTCGCGATGTTCGAGGTCCCGTCAGGATTCCGCAGATCCCGCACCACGTTGGCCGTTGGTCGGCTGTTGCACGGGAAGGCCGTCTTGGTGTCGTCGAACTGATAGAGCAGCAGATGATGACTGCCCGGGCGCATCCGGGACTCAATCCGGTTCACATACAGATCGGTGGCATTGCCAAGCTTGCGGTAGACAAACAGCTCACGCTCCATCGTGGGGGCGATGGCGAAGCTGTCCACGGTCAACTGAATTCCCGCGCCGACCGCGGGCATCGTCAACGGCGTGAACGCGGCGGTTTGGATGCGCGTGTCTTTCAGCAGGGCGGTATCGGCGACGTGCCCGGTCTTCGGAGCCCCGGCTTCAATCCACCGGCGAATGTACTCCAACTGCCCGGCCGTGACGCCTTGCGTGGTCCCGCTGGGCATGAGCAGGCCGTAATCTCGGCTGTGATGTCCGGGGACCCAGGCCAGCTTGTGATAGAGTAGCGAGCTGTCAGCGCGGAATGGTTTGATACGCTGGACCCCATCCGCCTTCGCCATGGACTGGACAGAGGCCACGCCCACGAGTTGCGCGTAGGCCGAATCCGCCGTGAGCACGAGCTGCGATTGCCGCGCGCTGCTGCTGCCGGTGACGTGACAGCCAGCACACGAAGGTGCCAGCACCTCCCGTTGGATCCGGGCGAAGGAGCCATCAGGAACGGTCGGCGCACTGCTGGTGGATGAATTCGCACTGTCACCACCGCAGGCGATCAACAGCAGGGTCGTTGCGACCCACAGGGCACGATGGTGAAGCCGCATGGGTCCTGCTCGCCGCATCATGGGGGATTCCCGGGGCATTGAGGGGTGCTGCGCAATGACGTCGTGCGTCACTGCACGCGGAACAGATAACTGAGCTTCAAGAAAAACTGATCGCGTGTCCGCTGGAGTTCGATGGGCCCCGCCGGACGGTTGGCTTGCAGCGCGTCGCCATACCCAAAGTAGAACACGGTGCCCGGCGAGGGGAGGTAAGAAAAGAGCACATCCACGCGCGCGCGACGGCGCTCATAGGCGGCGGCCGGCGTCAGCGCCCCGGCGCTGCCGCGCAGATACACCGGCAGCTCGGTGCGCGTGTCATCGCGCAGCGCATCCTGCTTGGTCACCGTATACTCGCCGATGACGCGCACGAACATCTGCCGCGTGACTTGATACTCCGTCCGCAACCGCTGCGTCCGCCGCGACTGCACCCGGGTGCCATCGCTCTTCCGGTCAAAGGTGTCGTTGGTGAGCGTCGCCGCGAGCCGCAGCTGTTCACTGGGGCGCACGTTCAGCGTCCCCTGCAGGCTCGAAATGCGCGCGGAACTCCATTCGGCGAAGTTCTCGTCCTGGCCCACGATAATGAACGTGCTGAAGGAGAACCGCTTGAACTCGGGGGTGACGATGGAGAGCACCCAGTCGAGATTGGGCAGCCGTTCGTTGCCGCCGGTGTAGGCCACCGTGTCGACGGCCGCGCCGCGCGGCTGCAGCAGCACATAGTTCCGGTAGAGATCCCGGTCGTAGCCAAAGCTCTCCAACAGCGCCTGACCGCCCACCTGCCAGCCACCCTTGTACCGGGTGTTTAAGCGCACGTGAAACTTCACATCCTGCACGGAGCGACCGTGCACCAGGTCGTCGTAGCGCCAGGAGCCATTGAGGAAGAGCTCGGGCGCAAAGGCTTCCAGTGTGGCCCCGGGGCGCCCCAGATACGTAATGCGCTGTGTGCCACTGAGGTTGGCAATCCCCGGCCGCGCAATGAACCCGCTCTGCGCATCGAAATTGGTACCGATCGCCGCAATGCCATAGCGTCCGTAATGTCGGGCCCCGTTGAAGGTCGTGGCCACATTCCAGAGCGGGGCCGTGGTCGTACGCCCATCACGGTGCGTGGCACTTCCCGCCAGCTGCCATTGCGTGGCCATGATGCCGCGGACAATGCGACCGTCCACCCCGAGTACCCGGTTCCAATCCTGACCGTCCACTTTATCGGTGTAGGCCATCCCAATACGGCTCGTGGCCCCCAGATCGCGCTGCAGACGCAAAATGTTGAAGAGCGGGGAGTGCGATCCCGTGGCGGAGGCCGTCTGGTTATCCACGGCGGAGAGCACGCCAATGTCGAAGCCATTGGCCTTGCCCGTCAGCTTGGCGGAGGCCACCGGCTGTGTAATGCGCCGCGTATAAATCAGCTGATTGGGGGTCGTGAACTGTTCCTGGCTTTCCAGGAAGAAGGGCCGTCGCTCGGCGAAGTAAATCGCCTGCCGCGGGTCATACGTGAACTGCGTGGCGTCCGCTTCCACCTGTGAGAAATCCGGGTTCGCGGTCCCGGCGACGGTCAGGTTGCTCGTGATCCCCCACCGCACGCTGCCGCCGATTTCCGGCGTGGCGTTCCCATAGCGCCACGCGGCGGTCGTGGCCTCGCGAGCGCCCACCGTGCTCGCCGTCACCGTGGGAATGAGGTCCACGGTGACCCCCCGGCGCAGGTCCTTCAACCCGGTCAACCGGCCAGACTGGGCGAGAAAACTCGCGTTGTTGCGCCGAGCCGGTGCCCAACTCTCTTCATGGCCCGTTGCCTGAACCGTGCGCAGCACATGCAGTTGCCACTGCTGTTCGTCCCCCGCGCGGTAGCGCAGGCTCTTGAATGGAATGACGATCTCCACTTCATAGCCGAAGGCGGTGAGCCGTCCCTTGGACTGCCAGACATAGTCTGGGGCCAGATCCGCATTCTCTCGGGCCTTGGCCGTGCCGCCAAAGAAGCCGCCCCCGGAGCCGCTGGCGCCCGTTTCGGTGATGACCCCATCACTCTGAATCCCGAAGGGATTCACGCCGAAGACCAGTGCCTGCCGACTGTCGTCATACGTGCCCAGAAAGAGCTGCACGTTGTCGTCCTGTGTGATCTTGTCGCGATCGGCCAGGGTGGCGCGCACCGACCCGGCCGGCGCGAAGGCCCGGACCCCCACATGCAGGGCATTCGCCGAATACCAGACCAACACCTCGGTGCTGTCCTGCGCGGCCACGCCGTCGAGTGGGAAGAACTGCGAGAACCCGGTCAGGAGGGCTGCCTGTCCCCATTCCGGCTCAGTGAGCGCGCCGTCGACCGTGATCGTGGCGTCTCGTCGAGGGATGGACACCCGGAGCTGTCCGCGCCGGCCGTCATAGACCGGGCCCACCAGCCGCGTCGCCTCGCCGGAGGACGGCGTTGCCGGGCGACGCGCCGACACGGACCGCCCGACTGGGGTGGGGCGGCTCACGGGCACAACGGGCGTCGCGCCGAGGGAGGCGGCGCTGAGGGACAGACCTACAAGGAAATGGACCACGGACCGGAAGACGGAGGGAGCAGCGGGGGGGGCGGGACGGCGCCCGCCAGGCGAACGGCAGGCGAACGGCAGGCGAACGGCGCGAATGTGGATAAATCTGCCGAATGTTCACGGTTACGTCACGGGTAAAACCGACCCCCTTTCGCTGGAAGAAACCGTGTATCATCATAGCGTGTCTCATCCCCCCTGGGTGATTCACCGTCAACTTTGTGATGTCGCTGTCGGCATCGAACCGATCCGCATGGGTTACCTCCGCTGTGAAGCCTGTGGTGCGAAGGCGCTCTCCGCTGCCTCGCAATGTCCAAAGTGCGCGCACCTGTTCGAACTGCGTGATGCACGCGGCGAACGGGTCGCGCTGAAGACGTGCCGCCATTGTGGCATCATGCATCGTCGTGATCGGCACTGTCAGTGGTGTGTCGATCGCGTTCGCACGGCTGATACCACGAATTGGATGCGTCGCATCGATGGGCGCGCGCTTGGTGGCATCGCTGCCGTCGCTTTGGTCGCCGTCGGTGGATACGCCGTGATACGTGCGGGTGGTCCGATGGTCGCGCGGGTGGCCGCGGCCGCGACGGCATCCACGCCGACGCCGACGCTCACGGCAGAGAGCCGTCAATCGCCGGAGGTCACGGCGGGGGCGTCACTGGCGGGTCGCTCGGTGGGGGCGGAGCTCCCGTCCCAGACCAGCGCCGCGGTGGGCACGATGGATTCGGTGCAGCTGGCCTCGGCCACCATGACGGCGCTCGAAGGGGATACCATCACGTGGGTCCCGGCCGTCGCGCGCACGTGGGTGAATGTGCGCCGGGATGCCGCGCGTGCTGGCGATGTGGTCGGCGTCATCAAGCCATCCGAGAAGGCGATGCTGGGGACGGGACGTGGCGGCTGGCGGTTGGTGAAGTCGCCCGATGTCCGCGGCTGGGTGGATCCCCGGCTCTTCGAGGCGGATTCGTCGCGAACGCGCGGGTGAGCGGTGCGTGGGGCAGGGCTCATCACGCGGCGGTGTCGACCGCGCCGGTCGTGCGCCGGTTGGTGAAGGCGCGCGTGCGTGCCGCCTTTACGCTGATCGAACTGCTCGTCGTGATCGCGGTCATCGCGATTCTTGCGGCTGTTGTCGCGCCGAATCTGTTCCGCAATGTCGGCGACGCCCGGACCGCCACAGCGAAGACGCAAATTGCGCTCTTTGGCACGGCCCTCGAGTCGTATCGGCTTGAGAACGGGACGTATCCCACCACCGCCCAGGGTTTGCTCGCACTTCGCGAACGCCCCACGACCGATGCGCCGGCCACATGGCGCGCGCCATATCTGCAGAAGGATGTGCCGCTCGATCCGTGGGGCCATCCCTATGTCTACCTGGCACCGGGGCAGCACAATCCAGAGAGCTATGATCTGCTCTCCTACGGCGCTGATGGACGTGCTGGTGGCACTGGCGACAACGCGGATATCGTGAGCTGGAAGTAGTCGCAGCGATGTTGCGCCCGGATTGGCGGCACACGCTGGGCTCCCACCTTCCGACGCGCCACTGGCGCACGCGTTTTGCCCCCGCCCCAACGGGTTATCTGCATCTTGGTCATGTGGTCAACGCGCTGTACGTCTGGGGCATTGCGCGCGCGTACGGGGGCGCGGTGGTCCTGCGCATCGAAGACCACGATCGCACGCGCTGTCGCCCCGAGTACGAGACCGCACTACTGGAGGATCTCGACTGGCTGGGGTTTGTCCCGGACGTCTCCCCCACCGCCTCCTTTCGCACGGATCGCGATGCCCATCCTATGCGGCAATCCAATCAACAGGCGCGCTACGTCAACGCCCTGCAGACGCTCGCGACGCACGAGTTGGTCTATCCCTGTGACTGTTCGCGCCGCCGCATCGCGTCCGCTCGGGACGTGATGCCAGTCACGACCGATGCCGCGGATGGAGCCCCCTCTCCGCTGTCCGATGTGTCGGAGGAGCTCCGCTATCCCGGATGGTGTGCCCACGCATCGCGCTCGCCGGACAGTACGCCAGCACGCCGCGTGCGCATGGCGCCCGGCACCGAAACGTGTGAGGATCTGCACCTCGGTCGCATCACGCAGGAGCCGGCCGCCCAATGCGGCGACTTCCTTGTGCGGGATCGCCTTGGACAGTGGACCTATCAGTTCGCCGTCGTTGTCGATGATCTGGCCCACGAAATCGACGTGATTATTCGTGGCGAAGATCTGCTGGCGAGTACCGGTCGACAGCTGCGGCTCCGACAGCTCCTCGGCGGCGCCAGCAGACTCCACACGATGCATCATCCGCTCGTGCGGCGAGCGGATGGGACGAAGCTCAGCAAGGCCAATCACGATACGGCGATCCGGGACTGGCGCGCACGCGGACTGTCGGCCGCTGAGGTGATTGGGGCGGCAGCCCACGCGGTGGGGTTGCAGCCGACCACCGCGCCCTGTGACGCCGCGGCGGTCGCTGCGCTCTTTCATCCCGCCAGCGCCCCGTCATAACGACAGCGCGCTGGCGCGTGGGCTTATTTCGTACCGAGGAGACCGAGGACCACGAGCAGGACCCACTGGGCGCCCTTGTATCCCTCGGCGCCGTCGTCGTACTGCTCATCGAGGGAATGGGCTCCCTTGCCAGCGCCGCCGCCATCAATCGTGATGGCGGGAATGCCCAAGCTCATCGCGATGTTGGCATCAGTGCTCGACGCGCCGAGCGGGGCATTCAGCTTCATGACGCTCGCGACCGCTTGCGCCGTCCGCACGACGGCGGCCGTGTCGGCGGTGCGCCCTGCCGGACGAATGCCGATGGTATCAATTTTGAGATCGAGCGCGACACGCGACTTCGGCCAACGGGCCCGCTCTTCGCGTAACGCATCACGCAGCGCCGTCTGCAGCTTCGCATCGATCGACGCAAGCGCTGCGGCCGATTCGCTGCGCAGGTCGATCTCCATCGTGCCACGGTCCGGGATGGAATTCACGGAGGTGCCGCCGGAGACCACGCCCACATTGAAGGTGACCTTGGGGGTGGTCGTGACCTGCAGGTCGGCAATCTTCGCAATGGCCCGCCCCATCGCGTGGATCGGGTTGGGCATCCCGAAAGCGCCATAGGAATGACCGCCCGGGCCGACGTAGCTGACTTTGTAGCGATTGCTCCCCACGCCCCCATTGGTGATCCCGAAGCCGGTGCCATCGACGGAGAGGAACACATCCACGGAGTCCTTGAGCGGGCTCGCGAAGAGCGCCCGCACCCCGCGCAGATTCCCCGGGCCTTCCTCCCCCATGGTGCCCACCACCAGCAGGCGTCCCGCGAAGGGGATCTTGGCGGTGATGATCTGCCGCACGGCGGCAAGTGTCACCGCAAGCCCTCGGCAATCATCGCCGATGCCAGGGCCACGATAGACCGTCCCGGTCTTCGTGACTTTCACATTGGTGCCTTCCGGGAACACGGTGTCCAGATGCCCACTCAGCAGCACCGTGGGTCCCGGCCGGTTGCCCCGGATTTCACCAATGACATTGCCTTCCTGATCGATGTGCACCTGCTGCACGCCGAGCGCGATCAGCCGATCGCGGAAGACCGCGGCCCGTGCGGCTTCCTTGAACGGCGGCGCTGGAATTTCACACAGGGACACCTGCTGCTCGAGGGTCCACGCGTTCTCTCGCTCCAAGGCGGTGAAGGCCTGCTGCACGGATGCGTGATCGCGGATCCGGGTGATCTCGTCAGCGGAGGCGGCGGGGCGGCGCGATGCTTGCGCCTGCAGTGGCATGGCGGCAAGGATCGCCAGCGGACCGACGAGCAATGACCGTGAACAGACGCCGAGGAGGGTCCGGACGGCGCGATTGGGCCTCGACGGGCGAGAGGAGCTGGGGATCATGGCAAATGCGGGAGGAGGGACGTACGAACGCGCCGCCGACGCGTGGTCGACGGCGCGTGTACAGTATCTGCCATTGCGCGGTGCCGGGCCAGTCCCCGGCGTTCGCGCGGTTACGACGTGATGGTCAGCGTGCCCGCCGCCGTGTTGGCGGTAACGGTAAACTCCCAGAGGTTCGAGGTCCGCTCGCCACCCGTCCAGGTCCCGGTGGAGGAGAAGCTTGCCCGATGGTTCGGGCAGAGGAAGCCACCACCGCTGATGCCGATCGTGGTCCCGGCGTGTGGGCAGACCATGGAGAACGCGCGATAGCTGCTGGTGGCCGTCCGCACGACGGCGACTGGCTTCGCGGTGCCATTGATCCGGGCGATCCCGCCCACCGTCGCCAGCGCGGCATAGTCAGCCAGCGTGACCGTCACGTTCACCGATCCTGGCCCTGTGGGG
>JBEIUK010000321.1:0-2233 GCA_040374415.1 Gemmatimonadaceae bacterium
CAATGTGCGTGGCCGCCCCGCCGTCGAGCGCAATCACCACGGGCGTGATCCCCGCCCGACGAGCCACCACCGCCGCCGTCTCCACCGTGCGCTTCCGCGTCGACACAATGATGGTCCCCGGCGTGGTATGCGCCAGCGACTCGGCGAGCGCCTGCGCCCGCGCCACACCGGCCTCACTGAGCGATGGATCGTCGGCCGGCTGCGCCTGCTTTTCGCCATGCCGCACGAGCACCACCAACGAGGGCTGCGCCGCAACCACGCGCACGGCACCGCTCAGGAGCAGTGCCGCCGCGATCACCGGGGCACACAGCCGACGAACCATCAGGATCAGCGCGCGCGTCATGCATGCCTCCGGTCCAGCCGGTTCTGCAGCAGCGTCTTCACCTGCGGCCAATCATCATCGGTGATGCCGTAGTACACCGAGTCGCGCACGAACCCGTCGCGCACCACCATGTGCCGGCGGAGCGTCCCTTCACAGCGCGCCCCGATCCCCGTGAGCGCGCGCTGCGAGGTCTGATTCCGCGCATCGGTCTTGAACTGCACGCGATAGGCGTGGAGCGTTTCGAACAGATACGTCATGAGCAGCAGCTTGGTCTCGGTGTTCACCGGCGATCGCTGATGCGCCGGCGTGACCCAGCTCCCGCCAATCTCCACCCGCCGATGCGCCGGCGCGATGTCCATGATGCGGGTGGAGCCCATCACGGCGCCCGTCTCGCGATGACAGATCACGAACGGGACCTCCGTGCCAGCCGCCAGATTCGCCAGCGATGACGTGATGTACGCATCGACCGCCTCGGCAGAATCGAGCGGCGGCTGCACCGTCACTTCCCAGAGCGACGGGAAATGGCCGGCCGCGAGCAACCCGTCGGCATGCGCCGCCGCCATCGGTTCGAGGCGCACATTCGCCCCTTCGAGTGTGACGGCGGTGGGACGAAACGGCGGCAGCGTCGTGAACATGCGCAGCGGGTAAGAGCGATCAGCCGGCGTAGGCCGTGCCAGCCGCCGACCAGTTGATGGCGCCGAGGACGGCATCGAGATAGTCGGTGCGACGGTTCTGATACTTGAGGTAGTACGCGTGCTCCCAGACATCGATCGCCACCACCGGGGTGAGCCCGTCGGTGAGCGGCGTGTCCTGATTGGCGGTGGCGCGGACGCTGAGCTTGCCGCTGCCATCCTTCACCAGCCACGACCAGCCGGAGCCAAACTGGCCAAGCCCGGCGGTCTTGAGCGCCGCCGTGCAGGCAGCGACCGTCCCGAAGTCGCGCGTGATCGCCGAGGCGAGCGCCCCCTCGGGGGCCTTGGCGCCACCCGGCGCGAGCAACGCCCAGTAGAGCGCATGATTGGCATGCCCGCCGCCGTTGTTGCGCACCGCCGTGCGGACACCATCGGGGAGGGTCGCCAGACCGGTCAGGAGCGCACGCAGCGTCTGCTTCTGGAGCGCCGGGTAGCTCTCGAGCGCCTTGTTGAGATTGGTGACGTAGGTGGCGTGATGGCGATCATGATGGATGGTCATGGTCTGCGCATCGACCGCCGGCTCGACGGCATTGGCGGCGTAGCCGAGGGCCGGGAGGGCAAAGGGATACGTCTGCGCGAGGACGTCGTCCGCGAGCGTTTCGAGTCCGGCGGGACGTACATCCAGCAGCTTCCCGGCCAGGACCGCACCGGCGGTGGAGAGGACAAAGTCGCGACGCAGCATACGGACGGGGATGAAGGGAAAAGAGGGAACGACGGTTAATAGCGCCCGAGATACCGCTCGAGCTCCCACGGGGTGACCTGCTGATGTGCCTCGCGCCATTCGGCGCGCTTCGCCGCCAGGAAGTGCTCCGTGATGTGCGCGCCGAGCGCTTCGGTGATCACATCATCCTTCTCGAGCTCATCGCACGCTTCGTTCAGATCGTGCGGCAGGTCATCCACTCGCAGGCGCCGGCGCTCCCGGAAGGACATCTCCCAGATGTTCGTGTTGATCGGCTCACGCCAGTCCGCATCGGTCGCGAGGCCATCGAGACCGGCCGCCAGCATCACCGTCAGCGCGAGATACGGATTCGCGCTGGGGTCGGGGGTGCGGAGCTCGAGCCGCGTGCCTGCGCCACGACGTTCCGGGACGCGAATCATCGGCGAGCGGTTCCGCATGCTCCACGCCACATTCACCGGCGCTTCAAAGCCGGGCACGAGCCGCTTGTACGAATTCACCAGCGGGTTCGTGACGGCGCACATCGCCCGCGCATGCTTGAGC
>JBEIUK010000132.1:0-8298 GCA_040374415.1 Gemmatimonadaceae bacterium
CGCATGGTGTACGACTACTATGCGGGCGGGGCGAATGACGAAATCCTGCTCCGAGAATCACGCTCGGCATGGGACCGCATCGCCCTGCGCTATCGCGTGCTGCAGGACGTATCACACCGCCATCTCGGGGTGACCATCCTCGGGCATGCGCTGGAGTGGCCCGTGCTGATCGCCCCCATGGCGTTCCAGCAGATGGCCTGCGCTGACGGTGAAGTGGCGACCGCACGCGCGGCGATGCAGGCCGGCTCGGGAATGATTCTCTCAACGCTCTCCAATCAGACCATTGAAGCCGTCCGCGCCGCGTCCACCGCGCCGCTCTGGTTCCAGCTGTACATCTACCGCGATCGCCACATCACGGAAGCGCTGGTTCGACGCGCGGAACAGGCGGGATGCACCGCGCTGGTCCTGACCGTGGATACCCCGATACTGGGTCGACGGGAGCGCGACCTTCTGAACGGCTTCCATGTGCCCGCCGACTTCCCCGTTCCGAACCTCGGTGTCGACATGCGCGAGGTGCTGGGGGAACCGACCAGAAGCGCCTCCGCGCTCGCGAGCTTCATCCACAACCATTGGGATGCGTCGATCTCCTGGCGCGATCTCGCGTGGCTGCGCTCAATCACCACCGTGCCCATTCTCATCAAAGGGGTCGTGCGCGGCGATGACGCGCGCCGCGCACTCGATCATGGCGCGGCTGGGGTGATCGTCTCCAATCACGGGGGACGTCAGCTGGACACGGCGCTCCCCACGGCGCGCGCGCTGCCCGACATCGCCGACGCCATGGCGGGCGAGGGGACGCTGCTGGTGGATGGCGGGATCCGTCGAGGCACCGACATCCTGAAGGCTCTGGCGATGGGCGCCCAGGCGGTCCTGCTGGGGCGACCGGTCCTGTGGGGACTGGCCGTTGATGGGGCGGCGGGCGCCCGACAGGTGCTGGCGCTTCTGCGTGCGGAGATGGATCTCGCCTTCGCGCTGGCGGGGGTCTGCACCCCTGCCGAAGCGACACGGGACCTGCTGGTGCTCCCGTAACCGCCGTCGGCCTAGGCTGAGGCGCGTCGCAGAGGCCGACCCGGACCTGGCCCCGTGGCGGCCGGTGCAGTGGGAGGCCGTCGGAGGATCCGGCCATTCACCGAAGAGGCAGTAGCGAAGCCGGGCACCGCTCCACACGTTTGGCGCATGCCACGTCCCGTCCTCTTCCGAAGCTGCTTCGTCGCGCTCCTGCTGGCCGTCACCGCGCTGGGCTGCCGCCCGTCGAAGGCCCCTCACACCTTTGCGGAGTTCGTCGACCGCTATCTGGATGGCTTTGCGCGCCGCCACCCGAGCATTGCCGCCGGCAATGGCCTGCATGGTTACGATGACCGGCTGGAAGATTTCTCCGCCGAGGGCATCAAGACGGAAATCAAGGCACTCAAGGCGGCACGTCAGGAGCTGGCCGCCTTTGACCATGCGCGACTGACCGCCGATGAAGCGGTGGATAAGGTCATTCTGGCTGGGCTGATCGATGCGTGGCTGTTGGAACAGGAAACGCTCGCCAATTGGCAACGCAATCCGATGCTGTACGCCGCCGCGCTCAGTGATGGCGTTCACAACCTGATGACGATGGAGAACGCCCCGGCCCCGGTCCGGATGCGTCGCATCATCGCCAAGTTGGCCGGTGTCCCCAAGTTGCTGACCGCGGCACGGGCCAACCTGACGAATCCGCCACGGCTCTTCGCCGAGCGGGGGCTGGGGATGATGCGGGGGGCGAGTGCGATGCTGCGGACTGACCTGCTAACGGCCTTCGCCGCCCAGAATGGCACGCCCGTAATGGATTCTCTGCGCACGGCGGCCACGCGCGCCGCTGACGACATTGATGTCTTTACGGGGTGGTTCGCCTCGACGGTCATGCCTACGGCGAATGGCGACTGGACAATTGGCGCCGACGCCGTGGCCCGGCGCTATCGGTCGGAAGAGTTGATCAACAGTCCGTTGTCCGATCTCGTGGCGTTGGGAGAGCGTGAACTCGCCATTCAGCAGCAGGCGTTTGTCGCCGCCGCCCGCCGCCTGGATCCGAAGGCGGACCCCATACAGGTGTGGCTCGCCGTGCGCCGCCATCATCCCAAGCGCGGCGAGGTCGTGGCAGCCACCCAGCGAATCGTCGATTCGCTCACCGCGTTCGTCGCGGCGAAGGATCTGGCCGTGGTCCCCACGGACGAGCGGGTCCGCGTGGCCCCGGCGCAACCCTTCGCGCTGGGCTTCGCCGCCATGCATGCCTCACCGCCGCTCGAGAATCCGCCGGTGACGAGCTTTTTCTACGTCACCGATGCCGACAGCACGGTGCCAGTCGCGGAGCAGGAAGCCTGGCTCGAGCGTTTCAACTACGCCTCCCTCGCCATCACGTCCTCGCACGAAGCCATGCCAGGGCATTGGCTCCATGCGATTCACATGCGTCGCACGCCGAGCACCCTGCGCCGCATCTGGATCGGCCTGAACCCGTTTCCGCAGCCATCCTCAGGGCAGGATGGCTGGGCGCACTACGCGGAGCAGCTGGTCGTCGAGCAGGGGGTCATGGGCGGTGATCCGCGCTACCAACTCGCCCAGCTGAGCGATGCGCTCACCCGCATCTGCCGGCTGCTCTCGGGGATCCGGCTGCATACGGGCGAATGGACGCTGGCCCAAGCACAGGCCTGTTTTGAGCAACAGGCCTACCTCGCTGCGCCAGCTGCCAAGCGTGAAGCGGAGCGCGGCACATATGATCCGACCTATGGCGGGTACTTCCTCGGCAAGCGGGGGATTCTGACGCTGCGCCGCGATCTGCAGGCCAAAGAAGGGGCCGCCTTCAGCCTGAAGGCGTTTCATGAGCGATTGATGACGCAGGGGATTGCCCCCATCTGGGCGCATCGGCAGCTGCTGCTGCCGGGTGACACTTCACGAGTGATCCAGTGAGTTCTGACTCCATCGTGCACGTCGGCGTACTCGGTGCCGGGGCGTGGGCGCAGTTTGCGCACCTCCCCGGGTATCTCCGTGACCCGCGCTGCAAGGTTATGGCGATTGCTGACCCGATCATCGAACGCGCCGAGGCCTTTGCTGCGGAATTCAATATCCCGCAGGTCTATCGGTCCCATGAAGAGTTGATCGCTCGTGCCGACGTCGATCTTGTGGATGTGTGCACCCCCAGCGCCACGCACTTTGCGCTGAGCTGGGCGGCGCTGGAGGCGGGGAAGCATGTGCTGTGCGAGAAGCCTGTCGCCTATGACTATCTGGACACCCGCCGGGCGGCCGCCTTTGCGGCTAGCAAGGGATTGAAGACCAAGCTGGGCTTCACCTTCCGCTACAGCCCCGCGATGCGCTACATGAAGTCGCTCATCGATGACGGCTTCATCGGCGAGCCGTTCATCTTCAACGGCTTTGAGCAGAACTCCCAATGGCTCGACCCCATGAATCCTCTACGGCAAGTGGATCATGAGGCCGATCAGTCGGTCCTGCAGGTCAGCTCACTCGAAGGATACGGCGCGCCGATCATGGATCTGGGGCACCTCTTCATGGGGAGCCGCTTTGCGCAGGTGGTTGGCACGATGAAGAACTTCATTCCCGAGCGGATGGTGCGCGCCACGGGCACGATGATGCGGATGAACATCGACGACGGGGACATCTTCATTGGTGAGTTTGCCAACGGCGCCATTGGCTCCATCCAAACCAGCTTCGTGACGGTCGGCAATTACCCGGGGATCGAAGCGCGGGTCTACGGCAGCAAGGGCGCACTGATCTGCCGACTCGTCGAGGAGAACGGGATCTGTGAGACGCTGAAGGCGGCGAAGCCCGACTCCGTGGAATTCCGGGAGCTGGAGATTCCGCAGCGATTTTATCCCACGGGCGGCAGTGCGCGGGAATCGTGGCGCTCGTTGTTCTATGCCAATCTGACGCACTCGTTCGTCTCGGAGATCCGGGGTGAAGTGGCGGGCAATGAAGGGAACTTCGAAGATGGGGCGCACGTCCAAGAGCTGATCAATGCGGTGGAGCGCTCATACCGTGAACGTCGGTGGATTTCGCTTCCGCTGGTGCCTGCGACTGCAGCGGGAGCCGTGCTCTGAGCGCGTCGATCGATCGGTTCATCGAGCAGTACTTCTTTCGTCATCCGGTGAACGCCACGTTCACCGGGATGCGGTTGCATGATCATGAGCTCCCGGACTGGACGCGGGAGGCGCGCGATGACGAACTCGAGGAGTTCGACGCGCTGACGATCGCCCTCGATGATGAGCACCCGCCAACGGAAGACTGGCGGCAGCTGGCACAGGATGCTGGCGCCGTGGATGCGCTGTTAGCGCGGGCCAATATGGATATCCGACAGCTCGAGTTCGAGAGTCGGTTCTTTCATGATAAAAATCCCGCGCTGTGGACCGGTGAAGCGATCTTCAGCATTATCGCCTTGATGCTCCGGCCGCCGGCGTCCATCACCGATGGCGTGGCCTCGATGGCGATGCGCATGCATGAAATTCCGCGGTTTCTCGCCGACATGCCCGGGACGATCACGGAACCAATGCCCGCTCCCTGGGTCGCGCGAGCGGTCCGGGAATGTCAGGCGGCCAGTCGCCTCATGCGGTCCGGTGTGTCGCGCTGGCTCGCGGACCATCCGATCGATGCGGATACAGTGGTCTGGCTGCAAGAGGCAGCGGAGGTGGCGGCGCTGGCCTTCGATGAGGCGCGCCAGTGGCTGGAAGCGCAACCCGAGGCACCGGACGCCTCGATGGTGATCGGCGCAGACGCCTATGCCGTGCTCCTTGCCCGTGGGCACTTCTGCACCGAGACCCCTGGTGATCTGTTGGATCGCGTGCTGGCGGAGCTGCCGGAGGCGCAGGCGCGTTTTGCAGCGCTCGCCGACGAGGTCGCTGGTGGGCCCGACGCCTTGGCGGCAGCGCTGGCCGCGGATCATCCATCGGTCGAGGGATATCTCCAGGCGTATCGGGACCAGTGGGTCGCCTGTCGTCGCCTGGCGGACTCCCACGACCTGGTGGAGTGGGGGGATCTGCCGGTGCAGTACACCCCGTTCCCGGCATGGGCGCGTGACATCGCCCCCGATTTGTATTTCCTCTTTTATCGATCCCCGGCACCGTACGAGCCGCCTACGGAACACGCCTATCTGGTGACCCCGGTCGATGCCACGCTCGCCCCTGAGGAACAGGCGCGACGTGTGCAGCTCTGGAATCACAGCGCCATCACCTTGAACCATGTGGTCCATCATGGGGCGCTGGGGCACCATGTACAGAACTGGCATGCGATCCATCGCTCGACCTCACGCCTCGGCACGATTGCGGCCGTGGACTGTGCCAGCCGGATCGGCATGTTCCAGGGCGGTACTATGGCGGAAGGGTGGGCATGCTATGCCACGGAATTGGCCGATGAGTTGGGATTTCTGACGCCACTTGCGCAGGCCTCAGAGCAGCAGAGCCGGGTCCGCATGCTGGCACGAGTCATCGTGGACATCCGCCTGCATACCGGGGCGTGGTCAATACACGAGGCCGAGGCGTTCTATGTGCAGGAGGTAGGCATGCCCCGCGCGGCCGCGATCGGTGAAGTGGTCAAGAACACCATGTTCCCGGGGACCGCCGTCATGTACTGGCTGGGCACGCAGCGCATTCTCCAGCTGCGTGCCGACCTGCAGTCGCGGGTGGGGGCTGCGTTCTCGCTGCGCCGTTTCCACGATGCGCTGCTGCGCCGTGGCTCCATACCCGTGCCGCTCGCGGCACACCTCCTCCTGGCGGAATCCCTCTGATGCGCCATTCCCTCCGCTCGGTTCTGGGCGCACCGCTCCTCGCCGTCTGCGGGCTGCTCACCGCCTGTGGTGGGGGTGCGCGCTCTGCCACGACACCGGCATCGAACGAGTTGCTGATCATCGGCTATGACCGCGAGCCGGACACCATGAATCGGTACGCGACGCATATCCTGGAGGATATTGAGTCGTGTGTCGTTGAAGGGTTGGTGACCAATGATGAGCAGATGCGGATCATTCCGCTGCTGGCGGCGAGCATTCCCACCCTTGAGAATGGAGGGGTGCGCCTGCGTCGAGACGGTGGGATGGATGTGGTCTGGACGCTGCGCCCGGGCGTTCGCTGGCATGATGGCACGCCGCACACCTCCGCGGATGTGAAGTTCACCGTCGATGCCATCAACAAGGGAGACTGGAAGCCCGAAAGCGTCGATGGCTTTGACCGGATCACGTCCGTGGAGACGCCGGATTCGCTGACAGCAGTCGTGCATTATCGCGAAGTGTATGCCCCGTATCAGCTGCAGTTCGTCCGCGGAACGCTGCCAAAGCATCTGCTGGAGGGGCGCGATCTCAACACGGCCAACGCGTATAATCGCGCCCCGCTGGGGACCGGGCCGTATCGGGTGAAGGAATGGAAAACTGGGGAGTACATCCTGCTCGAGCGCGCCCCGAACTACTGGCGAGGGGCGGAGTACCCGAAAATCAAGCAGTTGCTCTTTCGGTTTCTGGCGAACACTTCCACCCGCATCAATCTCCTCAAGTCCGGCGAAGTGCACCTCGTGGCGCTGGTCCCATGGGATAAGGTCCGTGAGCTCGCTGCGGTCTCGACCCTGCGCATGAACCGGGTGGTGGGGAACGGCTACGAGCATGTCACGCTGAACCAACGCCACTTCGCGCCGTTTGCCGATGTGCGCGTGCGGCAGGCCCTCGCCCATGCTGTGGACCGTCCCCTGCTGGTGCGCACGCTGCTCGACGGACAGGTGGAAGTGGTGAATGGCCCCATTCAGCCGCTGTCGCCGGCGCACGAACCGCAGGTGGCGACGTACCCCTATGACACGACGAAGGCCAACGCGTTACTCGAGCAGGCCGGATGGACCCGGGGGGCCAACGGAATCCGTACGAAGGGGAGCGACACCCTCCGCTTCACGCTGATCACGCAGTCGGGGTTTGCCATTCGGGAAAATATGGCACAGGCGCTGCAACAGGCTTGGCGCGCCATTGGCGTGGACCTCAAGGTCCGGCTGCTCGATGGGACGTCGATCAGCGGCGTGTGGTTCAAGGGCGATTTCGACGCGATGCTGCACTGGTGGCAGATGGGAGCGGATCCGGAATTAACGCTGTTCTTTGCGGCCGATCGCACGCCGCCGGCTGGGCGGAACATCAATTACCTCAATGATCCGGCGCTGACGACGCTGTTGTATCAGGCGGATCAGACGGTCGATATGGCACAACGGAACGCGCTGCTCAAGGACGCCCAGCGGCGCCTCGCGACGTTGGTGCCGGAAATCGTCCTCTACAACACCGCGAAGATCGATGCGGTCCCGACCACGCTGCAAGGCTTCACCGGGAATCCCACCAATGCGGGTCCCTTCTGGAACGTGTACGCTTGGTCGGTTGGAGCACCCTGAGTGATCGGGTAGCAGATGTCGGTTTCGACCATGATCCTCCGGCGCATCGTCCAGAGCACCGTCCTGTTGTTGCTGGTCTCGGTGCTGGTCTTCGCACTGCTGCAGGCGGTGCCCGGCGGTCCGCTGTCGGCCTATCTCGATAATCCGAATGTGCGCCCGGAGGATATCGCGCGACTGCGCACCGCACTGGGGCTCGATCGCCCGCTCGGTGTGCAGTACCTCTCGTGGCTCCGTGCTTTTGTGCACGGAGACTGGGGCTACAGCTACGCGGACGGCCAACCGGTGCTGGACCGGTTGTGGGAGCGCGTCCCGGCAACGCTGGAGCTCATCGGTGTCTCCATGACCTTCGCGCTCCTGCTGGCAATGCCACTGGGGATCGCCAGCGCCGTGTCCCGTCACGCCAACCGGTTCGCGACGCCGCTTGCGATCGCCGGCATCTCCCTCCCCGTCTTTTGGCTTGGGCTGGTGCTCCAATTGGTCTTTGCGATCGGGCTTGGATGGCTCCCGTCATCGGGCCGATCGTCATTTGGCCGGAGCGACCTTGCGGACCGCTGGCAACACGTCCTCCTCCCTGCCCTTGTCTTGGCGGCGGTCCAAGGTGCGGCATGGTCGCGCTATCTCGCCCGCGCGATGCGGGAGACCTTGGAGTTGCCCTTCATTCGGAGCTGCCGAGCGCGTGGCCTGACCGAGCGTCGGATTGTGCTGCGCCATGCCGTGCCCAACGCGATCGGACCCTTTCTGACCGTGGTGCTGCTGGATGCCGCCATGCTGGCATCGGGGGCGGTTGTGACGGAGAGTGTCTTCGCCTGGCCCGGGGTCGGCAGCCTGTTCACCGAGGCGCTCGGCAAGCGGGACTATCCGGTGCTCATGGCCTTTCTGATGTGCGGCGCCATGGCGGTCATGGTGCTCAATCTGGTTGCCGATCTGGCC
>JBEIUK010000240.1:0-4330 GCA_040374415.1 Gemmatimonadaceae bacterium
CATGAGCCGGAAGGGCATTGAATACGGCTCCATCACGCATCACCCGGATGGCCTGCCGCATGGGCCGCATCCGGGTCGCACCGAGGCGTCGATCGGCGCGAAGTCCACCAATGAGCTGGCCGTGATGATGGACAGCTTCAAACCGCTGCATGTGGCCAAGGCGGCCGAGCGCATTGAAGATCCCGCGTACCACAAGAGCTGGATCGATGCGCAGCACGCCGCCTTTAATCCCCCCACGTCGTAACGTCTTCCGATCCCCCGTATGCCGCGTCTGTCCGCCCGGTTCACCGCATTCCCGCCCTATCCTCTGGCGCACATTCCGGCGCGCAAGAAGGCACTTCTCGCCGCCGGGGTTGATGTCATCGACCTCGGCGCTGGCGATGCCGATCTGGCCCCGCCGCCTGCCGCGGTCGCGGCGTTGCAGGCGGCGGCGGAAGTGCCAGCCATGCAGCGGTATGGCTTTGGCATGGGACACGTGCCGTTCCGTGAGGCGGTGACCGCCTGGATGGCGCGCCGTTTCGGGCAGCAGTTCGATCCCATGACCGAGATCGTCCCGTTGCTGGGGAGCAAGGAAGGGCTGGCGCATGTGGCGTTCGCGTTCATGGGCCCTGGTGACGTGAGCATCATTCCGGAGCCGGCCTATCAGGCCTACCTTGGCGGCACGTTGCTGAGTGATGCCACGCCGCATGTGTATCCGCTGCGTCCCCGTACGAACTTCCTCGTTGAGCTCGACGACATCCCCGAGGCGGTGCTTTCGCGCACGCGGGTGGTGTACCTCAACTATCCGAATAATCCGACCGCCGCGATCGCGCCGCAGGACTATCTCGAACGGGTGGTCCGAACCTGTCAGGCGCGCGACATCCTGTTGGTGTACGACAATGCGTATTCGGAGATGGGGTTCGACGGGTATGTGCCGCCGAGCATCTTTGAGATCGATGGGGCGCGGGAGGTGGCGATCGAATTCCACTCGCTGTCGAAGACGTACAACATGACCGGCTGGCGGTGTGGCTGGGCCGTCGCCCGTCCGGAGATTGCCGGCGCCCTGGCCAAGGTGAAGGCGTTTACCGATACCGGTCAGTACCTGGGCATTCAGGCCGCTGGTGTGGCCGCGATTGAAAGCTGGGCGGAGTTCGTGCCTGGGAACATCGCGACGTTTCAGCAGCGTCGGGATGCGGCCGTGGCGGCGTTCCGGGCGCATGGCTTCACCGTGGAATCACCGCGAGCGACGATGTACCTCTGGATGCCGCTCCCCGAGGGGATCGCCAGCGCGGAGTTCGCCGACCGGCTGCGCGAGGAGCAGGGGGTGATTGTAATGCCCGGCTCTGGCTTTGGCGCCGGTGGCGAAGGCTTCTTCCGCATTTCGTTCATTCAATCACCCGAACGGACAACCGAAGCGGCGCGACGCGCCGGTCTCGTGCTGCAGGCGATGCAGGCGGAGCGGTCGGCATGACGATGGCGGCCTGCGCGCAGCCGCGATCGCGTTTGCGGTGGTTGCTGGCGCGGTTGGTGTGCGCTGTGGTGGCGACGGGGACGCTGGCTGAGGCACAGCCCGCCCCGTCCACCACGACCAACGCGGCGCCAGTGGATTCAGCGCCAGCCGTGCCCCGCGAGTTTCGGGGCGTGTGGGTCGCGTCGGTCGCGAATATCGATTGGCCCTCGGCCCGCGGACTCAGCACGGCGGCGCAGCAGGCGGAGTTGCTGGCTCTGCTCGATCGTGCGGTGGCGCTCCGCTTGAACGCGGTGATTTTACAAGTGCGTCCGGCCGCGGATGCGCTCTATGCGTCGTCGATTGAGCCGTGGTCGGAGTATCTCACGGGGACGCAGGGGAAAGCCCCCTCGCCCTTCTGGGATCCGCTCGCCTTCGCCGTGCGGGAAGCGCATGCGCGGCAGTTAGAGTTGCATGCCTGGTTCAATCCGTATCGGGCGAAGCAACCGGGGGCGAAGAGCCGGTTGGCCAAGTCGCACATTGCGCGGCGGTCGCCAGCGTTGGTGAAAACGTACGGCGAGTATTTGTGGATGGATCCAGGGGAGCCGGCCGTGCGGGCCCGGACGGTGCGTGTGGTGCTGGATGTGGTGCAGCGCTACGACATCGATGGCGTGCACCTCGACGACTATTTCTACCCGTATCCGGAAGCGCGGAACGGGCGTGAAGTCCCCTTCCCGGATGATGCGAGTTGGAAGCGGTATCGCGCGAAGGGGGGCACGCTCGTCCGCGACGCGTGGCGTCGGCGGAATGTGGACCTCCTCATTGAGACGCTGCACGATCGCATTCACGACCTGAAGCCGTGGGTGAAGTTTGGGATCAGTCCCTTTGGCATCTGGCGGCCTGGGTATCCCGCGCAGATCCGTGGCTTCGACGCATACGACAAGTTGTATGCCGACGCCCGGAAATGGTTGCAGGAAGGGTGGGTGGACTACATAACCCCACAGTTGTATTGGCCGACCACGAAAGTGGAGCAGGCGTATCCGGTGCTGTTGCAGTGGTGGTCGGCGGAGAACACTCAGGGGCGTCACCTCTGGCCGGGCAATTTCACGTCGCGCGCCGGTGGCAGCAGCACGGGGGATTTTCCCGTGAGCGAGTTGGTGGAGCAGATCCGTGTCACACGTGCGCAGTCCGGGGCCACGGGGAACGTCCATTTCTCGATGAAGTCCTTCGTGGTGAATCGGGGAGGCTTGAATGACTCCCTGCAGGCTGGCCCGTACACCGAACCGGCGCTGGTGCCGGCCTCGCCGTGGCTGGCGGTCAAGGCGCCCGCGATGCCGGTCTTCCGGCGGCCTGCGGGACGCCGCACGACGAACACGGATGGCGTGGAGTTGGTGGTGACCAAGCGCACCACCCCCTGGCAATGGCTGGTGCAGTTCCGCACCGACAGTGGATGGGTTCGGACGCTTCTGCCTGGTACGGCCACGCACCTCACGGCGCCGGAGGGTGTTCAGGCGTCGCAGGTGACGGTGCGCGCACTGAATCGGGCCGGTGTGGCGAGCGCCCCGGTCTCGCGCCTCATGCCGGTGCCTGGAAGCAAGGCCACGACAACTACCACGCGCGGAGCGGCTGGTGGGCGCTGAGCGGATGTCGTTTCACTATCGCATCACCGAGGGGATCCGCATCACGGTGCACCCCTCGTATCTACGCGAGCGCTCCAATCCGATGCTCGATCAGTATGTGTTTGTCTATCACATTCGCATCGAGAATGTGGGCGTGCAGGGCGCGCAGTTGCTGACGCGGCGCTGGCATATCCACGATGACGCGGCCGGCGATTCCGTCGTGGAAGGCGAGGGGGTCGTTGGTGAACAGCCGCATCTGCTCCCCGGCGGGGTGCATGAGTACCAGTCGTTCTGCGTGCTGAAATCTCCGTCGGGCTGGATGGAGGGGGCCTATCGGTTCGTGCGCGACGATGGGAGTGCGTTTGCGGCGGCGATTCCGCGCTTTATGCTGGTGGCTGATCCGCACGCGGCCACGGAATGACCGACGCAAAGGGCGCGTAGAGCCGCTCGGCGACCTCCGCAGGGAGCAGATCGGCCACGATCAGCACCAGCAGGGCCGCGAGTGCGGGCTCCGCGATCGGCTCCAGCTGGTCGAGCGCGGCATCATCCGCGTCGGTCCCCGTGGGGGCATCCCCGCGTCGCACGAGTTGCAGCAAGGGGCCCGCGATCGCCTGCTGCGCGTCGGCGCGCCCCGCGCGCTCAATGGTGGTCCCCAGCACCGTTTCGGCCGCCTGCCAGGCGCGCGTGGTACAGGTGGAGCCGTGGCGCGTGACGACGTCGACGCGTGCGCTGGTGCCCAGGCCGGCCAGCTGTCGCAGAAAATGACGTACCGCGGGCGTATTCGGTCCGTAGGGCAACGCTGGCGGGGTGGCCATTGGACCGCCTGGTAGGGTCGTCATGCGTGCGGCGTTCGCGTCGCTGCGGCGATCACGGCCTCGACTCGCTCGGCGGCCAGTGAATCGTGTGTCCAAGGGCGGCGAGTCCGTGCAGGACCGTCGGCTGCGATGGCGACCATCCTGTGGCCCGCAGCGCGTCCACCACGATGCGCTGGTTGGAACGCCCCGCCTGACTCCGCGCTGATGGCGCGGCTTCCACGGTCGTACCGAGCGCCCGAGCGATCGCCGCTATGGCCATGGGCGTACCGTCGGCACAATTGAAGCAGTGAGCCGATCCCGGTACGAACGGGTACATGATCAGGTGCGTGATCGCGCTGATGACATCGTCGCGCCAGGCCAGATTCGTCCACGTGGCCTCGGCAGTGGCCGGGTCCGTTGTGGCCGCGGCGCGATAGCGCGGGGCAGGATCGCGCCCGGGACCATAGAGCCCCGCCACTCGGAGCACGATC
>JBEIUK010000061.1:0-13986 GCA_040374415.1 Gemmatimonadaceae bacterium
AAGCGCGACACCATCCGCCGGGATTCCATTCGACCGGATACCGCCCGCGCCACTCCTCGTCGGCCGATGGCAGACCGTTCCGTAGCTGACCTTAATCGTCGCGTCCAATGATCTGGTCCTCTTTCTCAGCCCCTCGTGGCAATGTCCTGCCGATCGCCATGCGCATCGGCGCCCTGATGGCGGTCATGACGTCCGTGCCGATTGTGCTCCGCGCGCAAGACAGCACTCGGGTCACGCTGCCAACGGCGGTGCAACCGGTCGCTCCTGTGGCCGAGATCATCGCCCTGCAATTGGTCACGGGTCGCTCCTTTCCCATCACGGGGAACGGGGCAATTGCCAAGGTGACCGTGGTCAATCCGGACATCGCCGACGTCGTGGTCATCGGTGAGTCTGACGTAGTGATCAATGCCATCGCACCAGGCGAAACGGACATCATCCTCTGGGGGCGCCCGAATCAGCCGCGGCGACACTATCGCGTGGTCGTGCGCTCGGCCTCCGAACGCCGCCAGATCCTCTTGGGGGTGAAATTCGCCGAAGTGCGGAAGGATGCCCTGCGACAGATCGGCACGTCGCTGCTCTATCGGGAGATCAATCAGAACACCCGGGTTGGGAGCGGGCTGTTCAAGTCTGATAATCCCTTCAGCGAGTCCGGTAGCATCACGCTCCCAGCGGAAGGGAAGTATCTGACGGTGTTGAGCACCTTCAACACCAAGGATCTGCTGGCGCTGCTCGAGGCCGAGGAACAGCAGGGGAATGCCCGCTTTCTGGCCGAGCCGAATTTGATGGCCGCGAATCTGGAGGAAGCCAGCTTCCTGGCTGGCGGGGAAATCCCCATCCCGATTGTCCAGGGAGGCAGCACGGGGCAGCAAACGGCCATCACGATTCAGTTTCGCGAATTTGGCGTGCGCTTGGCGTTCAAGGGTGAAGTGCTCAGTGACTCGCTCGTGAAGCTCAAGGTCAAGCCGGAAGTCTCATCGCTCGATTACAGCAATGCCCTGACGATTCAGGGATTCCGGATCCCCGCGCTCCGGACGCGCCGCGTGGAATCCACGGTCGATGTCCTGCAGGATCGGTCGCTCATCATCTCCGGGCTCTTCAATGAAGAGCGGGAGCTCGTCCATTCGGGATTGCCGTATCTCTCGCGCATTCCCATCCTCGGCGCGCTCTTTGGCAGCGAGCGGTGGCTTAAGAATGAAACGGAGCTGATCGTGATCGTGTCGCCGGTGCTGATGGATCCGAACAATCCGCGCGCAGCCGATCTCATCAAGCTGACGCCAGAAAGCCGCACGCCCGCGGCGCCGGCGCTGGAGAAGCGTATTCCGCCTGCGCCGAGCAAGCCATGACCAGTCCGATCCCCTCCGTGGTCGCCTCCGAGGCGACCGAGCGCATTGCCGTCGCCGTGACCGATGGCGCCCCGGCCGCATCGCTGTTGGAGGAAGTCCTGCGTCCCATGGGCTTTACGGCGGTCGTGATGACCGCCTCGCTCACCGACGCGACCACGCTCTTGCGCACCCGGAAACCCTCCTTGCTCGTGGTGCCCATGGATGGGGCCGCGCCAGAACGCGAGGCGTTCGCCCAAGAGCTCAAGCGGCATCCAGAGACCGCCGCGATTGCGACCTCCAAGGCGAAAGAAGCCGATACGGTGCTCAATGCCATGCGCGCTGGACTGACGGAGTTTGTCGTGCTGCCCGTGACGGCCGATGATTTTCGTCTCGCTGCGCGCCGAGTGCTGCAGACCAGTGTGCGAACGGCGGACCTGGGGCAGGTGTTAACGGTCTATTCCGCCAAGGGGGGGCTCGGCGTCTCTACGGTCTCGCAATCGCTGGCCTGGGCGTTGGCGCATCAGAACAGCGCGCAGCGGGTGGCGTTGGTGGACTTCACCTCCACCGGTTCCGGGGCGCGCGTCATGCTCAACCTGCAGCCCCCGTATGATCTGGCGAGTGTGGCCTCCCGCATCACCCAGCTGGATGGCGAGGTGCTGCGGTCGGTCATGCTGGAGCATCCCGATGGCGTCTCCATTCTGGCGGCGGCGGATACGATCACCGGGGATGGCCTGCTCGACACCGGCGGGGCCGGTCGCCTGCTCGATCTGCTGCGCCATGATCATGGGTATGTGGTCATTGATACCGATCACACCCTCAATGATCAGACGGTCGCCGCCCTCGACGCAGCCGATCGGGTCCTGCTCGTCACGCACCTGGACATCTCGGCGCTGCGCAGCACGCAAGGCTCCCTGGAGATGTTCCAGCGCTTGGGCTATCCCGACGAGAAGATCGCGGTAGTCCTCAATCGGCGGGCGGAGCGGGACCGCATTACCATTGCCGATGCGGAGCGTGTGCTGGGGCGGCCGGTCGCCTTCACGCTCCCGAATGAATATGAGCACTGCTCCGATGCGATCACGGTGGGACAGTTCGTGCAACGCTTCGCGCCCACCTCGCCATTCGCCACGGCAGTGACCCGCCTCGCGGCGGGGCTGGGCACGGCTGGCACGATCAGGCGCGCGGGGCCTAATGGCTCACGCCTGGCGCGTTTCCTCGGCTTTCGCTGAGGCACGACGGTGAATCCCACACTACGGCAGCGGCTGCAGGCGGCGAGTCGGTCCTTGGGGGAGCCCGAACCACTCCCCCCCGAGCTTCCCAACCCGCCCGCCATGACCACCGATCCGGCAACGAGTGCGCCGGGGGCGGCCACGGTCGGCGGGGGCGCACCAGTCACGCCGAGTGCACCGACCGACGCCACGACCACCTCCCGGATGTTCGGTCCTCGCCGGACAGAGGGGGAAGTGCTCAGTCAGGTGGATGCCCTCAGCACGGCGCTCCATCGGCGGCTCATTGAGCTGCTCGATCTCGATGCGTTAGAAAAGCTTACCGACGAGCAACAGATCACCGCGCGCATTCGACAGGTGGTCACGGAACTGTTGCGGAACGAAACCGTTCCGCTGTCGCAGCTGGAGCGGGATCAACTCGTGACCGATGTGGTCAACGAGATCACCGGTCTGGGCCCGATCGAACCGCTCTTCCGGGACCGGACGGTCTCCGACATTCTGGTGAACGGCTGCAAGAACGTCTATGTGGAACGGGGCGGCAAGCTGCAACGGGTGCCCGTCACCTTCCGCAATGATGCACATCTGCTCTCGGTGATTGACCGGATTGTCAGTCGGGTCGGCCGTCGCATTGACGAGTCGTCGCCGATGGTGGATGCCCGGTTGCCCGATGGTTCCCGCGTCAATGCCATTATCCCGCCACTGGCCGTCGATGGCCCGGTGCTATCGATTCGGCGCTTCGGGGCCACGATCACGCCAGCGCGTCTCGTGGAGTTGGGAACCCTCACGCAGGATATGCTGTCCCTGCTCAGCGCCTGTGTGAAAGCCCGGCTCAACATCTTGGTCTCCGGTGGCACCGGTACCGGCAAAACCACCTTTCTGAATGCCCTGAGCTCCTTCATTCCGGCGACGGAGCGCGTGGTCACCATTGAAGATGCGGCGGAGCTGCGGCTCCAGCAGGAACATGTGGTTCGCCTCGAGACGCGCCCGCCGAACGCCGAAGGCCGAGGTGAGGTGGTCACGCGTGAGCTCGTGAAGAATGCGCTGCGTATGCGCCCGGATCGGATCATCGTCGGGGAAGTCCGTGCCGCGGAGACGCTGGACATGCTCCAAGCGATGAACACCGGTCATGAAGGCTCCCTGACCACAGTGCATGCCAATTCCCCACGCGACGCGCTCGCTCGCCTGGAGACCATGATTCAGTTCTCCGGCGTGGCCCTCCCAGAGCGCGCCATGCATGAACAGATCGCCTCCACGATCAATCTGATCGTCCAGATCTCCCGCATGTCCGATGGGAAACGCCGGGTCGTCTCCGTGACCGAAGTCACTGGCGTGGAAGGGGACATGATCCAGCTGCAGGAGATCTACGCGTTTCATCGTCAAGGCGTGATCGCTGACGGGACCGTTGCCGGTCGTTTTGAAGCCTCCGGGGTGCGTCCCCGCTTCAGCGAGCGCATTGCACTGGCGGGTATTGAACTGCCCCTCTCCCTGTTTATGGAAACCCCCTGATATGTCACCCACCGTGCAATTCTGGATGACCGTCATTGGTGCAGCGCTTGGCGTCCTCGCATTACTGCTGGGGATCGGCACGGTGCTGGCCCGCCAACAGTTGACGGTGCGCAGTGCGCTCAGAGCGCGCCTCCTCGGCTTGGCGCGGAGCAATGCGGAACGCGCCGTCGCCGTGTTGCGACGCAGCGCGACCCCGAACGGATGGCTGGATCGCCTGCTCAAAGGGCATCTCTTTACCGATGTCGTCACGCAGGCGCTGCAGCGGAGCGGCCTGTCCTGGACACCGGCCCGGTTCACGTGGCTCGTCATCCTGGGCATGGCCGCCGGAACCCTCTCGGCGATCTGGCTGCCGCCAGCGCTCGCGCTCACGCTGGGGATTCTCGGGGGAACGGCACCCTTTCTCCTGGTGGCGATCGCGCATCGTCGCCGGGTCCGGAAGGTGGAAGAACAGTTGCCGGATGCCATTGAGATGCTCGTGAATGCGCTCAAGGCCGGCTACTCGTTGCAAGCGGGCATGAGTTTTGTGGGCGCGGAGATGGCACCCCCCATTGGTCCCGAATTCAGTCGATTTTACGATGAACAACGGCTGGGCATGGAGATGCGTCTCGCGCTTGATAATCTCCATACCCGTCTCGGGACACTCGAGGCACGCATGTTCGTCCTCGCCCTGCTCATGCAGCGCGAAACCGGTGGAAATCTCTCCGAAATCCTCGAGAACATCGCCAAACTGGTGCGCGATCGGATTGACTTCCGTGGGCAAGTGGATGTCCTGACCTCGGAATCGAAAATGTCCGCGATGGTGTTGGCGGTGCTTCCCCTGATCATGTTCGTCCTGATTCAGTTCATCAGCCCCGCCTATACGGCAACCCTGACGAGCACCGCGACCGGCCAGCAGCTCCTGCTCTACGCCTTCGTCTCGTTGGTCATCGGCGCGTTCGTGCTGCGGCGTATGTCTCACATCGAGTCCTGATATGCTCTCCGCAATCAATCCTGGCATCGTGATTCTGGTGGTGCTCTTTGCGGCGGCGTGTGGCGTGGCATTCACGGCCGTGCTTGTGGAGCGTGACCGTCGCATGGTGCTCCGGCGGGCGACTCGCGATACGGCGCCAGCGGCCTCCACGCTCATCCTGCGTCCTCACGGGATGGCCCCAACGCTCTTTCATCATCTGGTGAATTGGGCGGTGGCCCGGGTCCCGGCTCGCATTGGGCCGGACACGATTAGCGCAAGCCGTCTGGTCCAAGCGGGCTTTGATGAACATCGGGCGCCGGCCATTTTCGCGGTCGTGCGCGTCAGCCTGATTGTCGCGCTGCCGACGCTCGTGCTGCTTTTCATGCCGCGGGCCGATCCGTGGTACTTCTTCTTTATGCTGGGGATCGCGCTCTTCACCGCGGTCTTTGGTCCCACGGCCTACTTGGATCGGGCCGTCGCCAAACGGCAGGCGCTGATTCGGTCGGGCGTCCCCGATGCCTTGGATCTGCTCGTCGTCTGCGTGGAGGCCGGGGTGGCCCTCGATGCCGCCATGCAGCGCGTCGGTCGTGAGCTCGTCCTCGCCCACCCCGTCCTGGCCAACGAGATGTTGGCCATGACACGACGTGTCGCCGCGGGCATGGCGCGCGACCAGGCCATGCACTCGCTGTATGTGCGAACGGGCATTGAGGAGCTGCGCACGCTCATGACCCATCTGGTGCAAAGTGAACGGTGGGGCACCTCGATCGCCTCCGTGCTGCGCGTGTATGCGCGGGATCTGCGCCGGAAGCGCCGACAGGCCGCCGAAAAGCGGGCGGCTACCGCCAGTACCCGCATGCTGGCCCCACTCGCGCTGTTCATTTTTCCGACGATTTTCGTCGTCGTCCTTGGGCCTGCCATGTTGCAGATCCTCGCCGCCTTTAAATCCATGGACTAGCGGCCACACCATGCCAACGCCTCAGCCGAATCGTCGTGCAACCCCTCGTCCACGGACCCGTCGGAGCCGGCGTGGCTCCACGCTCATACTCGTGGCGGTGGGACTCACCATGCTCGTTGGGATTTCCGCGATGGCGATCGACTTCTCGCGGATGTACACCTTCGTGTCGCAGCTCCGCATCCTGACCGATGCCACGGCGCTCTCCGTGATTACCGATCTGACCCGTGGTGGTGTCTCCCAGTCGACGGCCACCGATCGGGCGCTCGCCTTGCGGGCCACCGATCGGGTGAATGGGACGGCGCTGGCCGATGGAGGTATGGGCGGAGCGGATATTGAACCGGGCAGCTGGAGCCTGAGCACGAAAACCTTTACGGGAACCAGTTGGGCCGCGGCCACTGCCGTACGCACCACGGCGCGCTACGATGCCTCGTGGAGTCTCTCGCGGGTTTTTGGGACGGCCGCCACCCGCCGACTGACGCAAGTCACGGTGGCCTCGCTTGGCTCCGTCAACACCAGCAGCTGTCTTAAACCATGGGGCGTCCCGTATTCCAATATTTTGGTAACACTGGGACGATCGGCAACCGATACGGCGTACCGGTTGACCGCCGCCGATGTCGCCACGCTTCGGGACAATCAGACGAGCATTGCCTTTAAGGTGTCGTCGAGCACAAGCAATGCGGGGGGGGCGGTCATTGGGAGCAATACCATTAACGGGAACTACTACGCAGTCCGGTATCCGCCCGTGCAGTACGCCAATGGAACCGCCGGGAATCCCGCCAGCGGCGGCAACAACTACCGGGATGGCGTTGCCGATCGCAGCTGCTCAAGTGCCAGCGGCACCGCCTCGGTTGGCGACTGGCTCGATCTTGAGAGCGGCAACATGGTTGGACCCACCAAGCAAGGGATGTCCACGCTCTGTGGAGAGTCCGGCACCAATTTTTCGTGCAGCCAGGATATCGTCGTTCCGATCTGGAACGCCCGAAGCAGCGCGTCGGCGAGTGCGTGGGTGCAAGTCCTGTATCTCGGGGCCTTTCGGCTCACCGCCTATCAGAATGGTACCGTGATCGGATATCTCAAGACGTTGTCCGCGTCCCCCGGGAGTGGCGGCGGGACACCAACGCCCGGGCTGATCCTCATTGGCATGTTGGTGCAGTGAGATGCACGCCCCTGCCAATCACGACCGTGAGCCTTCGTCATGCCGCTGTTAGCCGTGGTGCGCTCGCGATGGCAGCGGGTGATCCGTCCGCGACGGGCGATGACGCTGATGCTGGTCGCCATCTGTATCACCATGCTCTTTGGGATCGCCGCGCTGGCCATCGATTTCGCACGCATGTACGCCTTCGTCGCGCAGCTGCGGATCCTGACCGACGCCACCGCCCTGTCGGTCATTACCGATCTCAAGCACGGTGGGGTGGCCCAATTCACCGCCACCGATCGTGCGCTCGCGCTGCGGACCACAAATCGTGTAAATAGTGTGCTGCTGACCGATGCGGGGATGAGCAGTGCCGACATCGAACCGGGTACGTGGAACAACACGGTGCAAGCATTCACGCCGACCCTGTGGTCAGCCGCGACCGCCGTGCGCACCACGGCGCGCTATGATGCGCCGTGGAGTCTCGCGCGCTTCTTCGGTACCAGCATCACCCGCCGCCTGACGCAGGTGAGTGTGGCATCGTTGGGGTCTGTCTCGAAGAGCAGTTGCCTCAAACCGTGGGCCGTCCCCTACACGAACATCCTCGTCACCCTTGGCCGTCAAGCCACAGACACCGGGCATCGTCTCACCGCCGGCGATGTCGCCACGCTCCGAGACAATCAAATCAGCATCGCCTTTAAAATTTCTTCTGGTACCAGTGACGCTGGCGGCGCCGTCATTGGCAGTAACATCATCAGTGGAAATTTCTACGGCGTACAATATCCACCGGTGCAATACGCCGATGGCACCGCCGGGAGTCCTGTTGGCGGCGCGAGTATTTATCGTGCCGCCATTGCCGATGTCACCTGTTCCGGGACGAGCCGGACTGCATCGGTTGGGGATTGGCTGGACCTCGAAAACGGCGACATGGCCGGACCCACGAGACAGGGACTCGCAGACCTGTGCGGGCAGTCCGGAAGCAATTTCCACTGTAGTCAGGACATCATGGTGCCCATATGGAATGGTCGCAGCAGTGGGAGCGGGAGCGCGTGGGTGAAGGTGCTGTATCTCGGGGCCTTCCACCTCACCGAGTACCAAGACGGCTCGGTGGTGGGATATCTCAAGACGCTCTCGGCCATCCCCGGGAGCGGTGCAGGAACCCCCACCCCGGGCCCCATCCTCACCGGCATGTTGGTGAAGTGATCCCGCAGCCGGTGCCGCCGCATGAGGCGGTACCGGCATCCCGCGGTACAGAAGCGCTTAGCGCTGCTGCATCCAGCGCCACGCCTCGACCAGCGACGGACGCTTGCCATACATGAGGATCCCTACGCGATAGAGCCGCGAGGCGAGCCGCATCACCACAATGGCGGTGAGGCTCATACTGGTGAAGGCGGCCACGAGCTCGCCGGTCCCGAGCGGTGCCAGCGACAGGCGCAGCGGCAGCACAATCGGCGCCGAGAAGGGGACGATTGTGAGCACCCGGGCCAGCATCCCCTCCGGATTGTTCAGAATGCCCTGCACCATGCTGAAGGTCAGCACGAGCAGCAATACCACCGGCATTTGCGCCTGCTGTGCATCCTGTTCGGTGCTGACGACTGCGCCGACCATGGCGAACAACGCCGCATAGAGCAGGAAGCCGAGCAGGAAGGTCAACAGGATGGTGATGCCCATCGCGAGTCCCAGCTCCGGCAAGGCAAAGGCCGCGTCCTGCACGCCGAAGCGCGCCAACATGGGCCCCCGCAAACGCAGCATCGCCGTGGCCATCAGCACCCAGGTCGTCAGCTGCGTGACGCCAATGCCGCCAATGCCGAGCACCTTGCCCAGCAGCAGGGTGTCACTGGAGACGCTGCTCAGCACCACTTCGGCGACGCGAGACTGCTTTTCCTCCAGCACGCCGCGCATGACCGCCGAGCCGTGCAGGAAGATCGTCATATAGAGGGTGAGGGCGATCGCCAGCGCGAACACCATGCCAATGGTGCCGGAACCGCCCCGTCCACGCGTCGTGAGACGCTCCGTGTCGAGTCGCAGCTGCGTCGACGCGATCGCTTCACTGCGATCGGCATCCACGCCGGCCCGCAGCAGCGACTTCTGCAGCACCGCCCGGTTGATCGCGCGCTCCAGCAGCTGCATCCCCATCAGCGAGCTCGTGTTCTTCCCGGCGTAGTGCAGCGTGCCGCGCTCCAGCGCCGTGGTACCGATCTCGAGATAGCCCACCAGCTCGCCGGCCAGGACGGCATCGGTGGCCTCGCGGACCGCCCCCTGAATCTCTGCGGCGTCACGTACATGGCGGTATTGCACACGGGTCGTGTCCCCCATGACGCCGCCGCGGAGGGTCGACACCACCACCGCGCCCACCGAATCGGCCGTACTGTCCAGCACCCGCACCACTCCCGATTCCGCGCGTCGCTCCCGCTGCGCCATGATGGCGGGCAGCACCATGAAGAGCCCCATCAGCACCGGACCCAGGAAGGTCGCGATCAGGAACCAGCGCGACCGGATCCGCTCCACATACTCGCGGCGGATGATCGTGAAGAGCTTCGCGGGAATCATGGCCATCGTGGGTACCGGAGTGGTCAGCCGTGACCCGAAACGCCTGTCTCGACGCCGCCGGCGCCCACGCGTTCCAGAAAGATGCGGTGCAACGACGGGCGGACCAATTCGAAGCGCTCCAACGGCGCCTGCAGCTGCACGAGTCGCGCCAGCAGCTGATCGGCCGTGGCGCCAGCCGCCAACTCCACTTCCATCACGCGGGCGTCCGTCACGGCACCCGCCCCCGGCGACGTGACCACCGCCGGATCCTGCAACAGCTGCTGCACGGCCAAGGATGGGGCCGCAGCAAAGCCAAGCGCCACCAGACGGGCCCCATGCTGCGCACGCACCTCCACCACCGAACCATCCAACACTTTCTCGCCGCGGGCAATGATGCACACCGCATCACACATCCGTTCAGCGTTCTCCATCACGTGCGTCGAGAAGATGACCGTCCGGCCACGGCTCCGGAGCTCGGCGACGGTGTCCTTGAGCGCCTGTGCGTTGACCGGATCCAGGCCACTGAAGGGTTCGTCGAGCACCACCAACTCCGGATCGTGCAGCAGCGCGCCAATGAACTGCACCTTCTGCTGCATCCCGCGCGACAGTTCATCCACGCGCGCGGCACTCCAGTCGTCGCCTCCGGCCCCACGCAGCGCGAACCGCTCAAGCCACGCATCGATGGTGGCATCGAGACCCGCGGCGGGCACGCTTTTCAGGTGGCCGAGAAAGCGCAGGACATCACGCACGCGCATCTTACGGTAGAGCCCGCGTTCCTCTGGGAGATAACCGAGCCGGTCGGTGATTTTTGGATCGGTTGAGGAACACCCGAGCACTGTGATGGTACCGGTATCAGGCGCCAGGATGTTGAGCACCATGCGGATGGTGCTGGTCTTGCCGGCCCCGTTCGGGCCCAGCAGGCCATAGACACTGCCGCGCGGCACACGCAGCGACAGGTCGCGCACCGCGACGTGGTGCGCATAGCGCTTGCTGATCCCCGTAATGACAAGGGCATCGGTTGATGACAACCCAATGGACGTGGCCATGGAGAGCAATGATACCGCAGAACACCGGGACTATGAAGTCGTGGAAGGCGCCCGTCCTCTCGCTCCCGCTGGCCCTTGCCGTGCTCGTGTTTGTAGTCTCCTCCTGGTCACCACAGGTACTGGCCGACCCTGACACGTACTGGCATGTCGCCGCCGGCCGGTGGATTCTCGCGCATTGGGCCATCCCGACGCACGATGTGTTCTCCTTCACCATGCCCGGACAGCCGTGGACGGCCCATGAATGGCTCTCTGAGGTCGTGATGGCGCTGGCCCATCGGTGGGCCGGCTTTGGTGGCGTGACGTTGCTCGTGAGCGGATGCTTTGCCCTGACGGCCGCGGTGATCTTTCGGTCGCTGTTGGAGCGCGTGGAACCGGTCCCAGCCATTGCCTGCGCCGCCGTGTCCGTGGCGGGCGTCTATTCGCATTTCCTCGCGCGGCCGCATGTCGTGGTCTGGCCCCTGATGGCGATCTGGGTCGCGACGCTCATCGACGCGGCGGAGCAGCGGCGGCGTCCCCCGTGGTGGCTGTTGGTGGTGCTGCTCGTGTGGACGAATGCCCACGCCAGCTTCACCATGGGCCTCGCACTGGTCGGCGGCATCGCCGTCGAAGCGGTGATGGTGCAACGCACCGCGGGGGCGATGCGCACGGCCCTGCGTGACTGGGGACCCTTTCTCGTCGCCGCCGGACTCGTGGTGCTCTGCAATCCGGCGGGGTTCGGGGCCGTCGTGCACGCGCTTGAGCTCATGAATATGGCGCCCGTGCTCGCACGGATCGGCGAATGGCGCTCGGCGGATTTTCAGGTCTTTCAGTTCATTCTCTTTTGGTTCGCGGCCGTGTTGGTGCTGGCCTTTACTGGTCGGTTGCGGCTGTCTCCCGCGCGACTCGTGCTGCTGCTGGGGCTCATGTATCTCGCGCTCAAGCATCAGCGGTACCATGCGCTGCTGGCACTTGTCTCGCCATTTCTCGTGGCCGCGCCGCTGGCTGCAGGACTCGCCGCGACCGGAACCATCGCATCAGGGACACTGGGGGCGCGCGATGCGCTCACCGACCGGCTCGATCGATGGATGGCGGCGCACGCGTTGCCCAGTCGATGGCCCGCACGACTGCTCGCCCTGCTGCTGATGGGGAGCTACGCGATGACAGGACGGGCCTGGGTGACGAACGTACCACTCGCGACCCGCACGCCAACGCGTGCACTGGAGGCCGCAGAGCGGGCCCATGTGCAGGGTCCCGTCCTCAACAGCTATGACTTCGGTGGCTACTTGATCTATCGGGGGATCCCGGTGTTCATCGATGGCCGCGCCGACATGTACGGCAGCCCCTTTGTCGTCGCGGCACTCGACGCGGCGGCGCTCCGCACGTCACGGACGTTCGAGGACGCGTTGGTGCACTACGGCATTGGGTGGACCCTGCTGGCGCCGGCCACGCCCGCGGTCCAATTGCTGGATCACTTGCCAGGGTGGTGCCGCCTCTACGCCGACTCCGTGGCCGTGGTGCATCAACGGTGCGCGGTCACAGCCCCGGTGGCGGCGACTCCGGTGGAGGCGACTCCGGTGGCGGCGACTCCGGTGGCGGCCGTTCCGGCGACGTCAGTCGTGCCCAGCCATCCCAGTCGGGTCGTGCATGGTCGCGCCCAGGCGCGACCAGTGTCTCCGTGACCGGCGGACCATCCACAGCTCCAGCATCGCGCGCAGGAAATCCGTGGGGCGCACCTTCGAGCCCTGCTGATGGCGCCAGATCGTGAGCGGCTGCTCTGACACGAGGGTGTCGAGGGGCGGACCACCACTGGCCCGCAGCAGCGCATCGGCGCGGAGCAAGAGCTCCACATCAAAAATCCAGCGTGACTGAAACGGTTCGGCGAGCACAGCACTGAGCAGCGGCGTCACCCGAAACAGCTTGGCGCCGCACTGCGTGTCGTAGGAGTCGATCGCGAGGAGCAGCGACGTCACGGTGGCGAAGACGCGTCCGAGATAATGGCGCAGGGGCCGGCGGACGATCGCCCGCCCCAGCGTGCGCAGGCGAATCCCGAAGACCCACGCCACCGCGGGCTCGCGATCAAAGACGGCCCACAGTGCCGGCAGCTCGGTGAGCGGCGCCGAGAGATCGGCGTCCCAGAAGCCGCAGTAGCTGCTGTGGGCGGCGCCCCACTGCAGGCCGCGTCGTACCGCTTCGGCCTTACCAAGATTCTGCGGCAGCGTGAGGACGTGGACCCGCTCGGGTGCCGCGGCCGCCAGCTCGGCGAGTCGTTCGGCGGTGCGATCCGTGCTCCCGTCGTTGACGAAGCAGAGATCGAGCCACGGATTCGCGGCGAGGGCGGCGGTGAACGCGGTGGCGTCCAGACGGTCGGCCTCGTTGTAGCAGGGGATCACGAGGGTGAGACGGACCAGGGCTCGACGATCCCCGGTGCGCCGATCGGTGCTGCGGCGGTCGTCGTGGATAGGGGGCAGGTCGTCGGTCATGCGGCGCGCGCGGTTGGCGTGGGGCGTCGCACGATCGCCAGCAGCGACAGCCCAAGCGGCAGACGGTGCGCCGGAACCCAGCCCCGTTCCAGCTCCCAGAGGCGACGCAGGAGCCGGTTGAGCCACGGAGCCGGGGTGAGCACGTCGGTGCGGTAGCCGAGGAGCCGTTCGCGGAGGCGCTGGAGGATGGCGAGCGGCAGGAGCAGCAGATTCAGATACGAAAGATACTCGATCTGCAGCCCTGCGTCCGTGACGTGCTGCGTCAGTGATGCGGCAGTATAGCGGCGGTGATGCTGGTGGGCGACATCGTGGGGGCCCCAGAGCCAGGGGAGCGCCGGGACGGTGAGCACCAGCGCGCCACCCGGGGCCAAGCGGTCGCCCAACGCCCGCAGCGACGCCACCGGTTCGGCGAGATGTTCCAGGACATCGAACAGGCCGATCAGATCGAACGACGTCCCCGCGAAGGGGAGTCCGTCCGGAAGGGCGCCGTCGGCAATCGTCCCAAGGCCAAGGACCGTCGCCGCCCGCCGAGCCTCGGCGTCGTACTCGAAGCCGTAGAGCCGACCCGCCGGCGCGAGTCCCGCCAGCAGCGCCAGATTCCCGCCGGAGCCACAGCCGGCGTCCAGCACGGTGGCGGTGGGGGAGAGACCGGCGCGACGAATCGCCGCCGCAATGAATGTGCGGCGTCCCTGAAACCACCAATGATCCCGCTCTGCGCGGGCCAGCAGGTCAAATGCGTCGCGCTCCATTGGTGCCAACGATACCGCCGCCGCACCGCCAGCGTCAGCAGGGGTTCCCCGACCCGTTCCGCGACGGATCCCCTGACGGATCCCCTGACGGATCCCCTGACGGATCCCCTGACGGA
>JBEIUK010000040.1:0-16117 GCA_040374415.1 Gemmatimonadaceae bacterium
CACTCACAACGCCCTCCGCTTCAACTCGGCCACGGCATGCGCGGCAGCGCGCGCCGTGAGCGCCATGTAGGTGATGCTCGGATTTTGACAGGCGCTACTCGCCATCGCGGCGCCATCGGTGATGAACAGATTGGGAACGTCCCACGCCTGGTTCCAGCTATTGAGAACCCCATCCTTTGCCGTCTTGCCCATGCGCGCGCCCCCCCTCTCGTGAATGCAATGTCCCGGCGGCTGCATGGTGCGATTCGGACGGACATTGGTGCAGCCGGCCGCTTCCATCAGCTCCACCGCGCTCGCAATGATGTCCTTGTTCATCGCCAGTTCGTTCTCACGCCAGCGCACATCGATGCGCGCGGCGGGAATCCCCCAAGCGTCCTTGACGTCGGGATCCAGTGTGATGCGGTTGTCCGCATGGGGAAGCGTTTCCCCCCAGCCGCCCACCGACAGCGACCACGGTCCCAAGTCATCAATCAGGGATTGCTTGAAGGCCGCCCCAAAGCCCGGCATCCCACTGCCGCGTCCCCACCCGGAACGTCCCGAGCCGCCCTGCATACCGTAGCCGCGGAGGAAATCCTTGCTGGGCGACGTGACGTTGCGGAAGCGCGCCACATAAATGCCATTCGGGCGGCTGCCAATCGTGCGCTGATCGAGGAATCCGGGCATCGTACCACCGGCGCCAGACCCATAGTGATGATCCATCACATAGCGCCCCAGCGTCCCGCTGGAGTTCGCGAGGCCGTCGGGGAACCGCGTGCTGCTCGAGTTGAGCAGCAGCCGCACCGATTCAATCGCCGAAGCGCACAGGAACACCACCTTCGCTTCAAAGACCATGTCCTGTTTGGTCTGCGCATCAATGACGCGCACGCCGCGGGCGCGCCCGCGCTTCGCATCATACAGCACCTCCGTCACCACGCTGTGCGGCCGGAGCGTGAGACGCCCGGTGCGCTGTGCCGCCGGCAGTGTGCTGCCGATGCTGTTGAAGTACGAATGCGTTACGCACCCCCGTTCGCAGGGGCCGCAATAATGGCACGCCGCTCGGCCGTTATGGTTCTTCGTCAGAATGGCCGCGCGACCAATGGTCATCACGCGCTCGCCACCGAAGGCCTTAAGGATCCGTTCACGCGCGGCACGCTCCACCACCGTCATCGCCATGGGTGGCAGGAACTCGCCATCGGGCAGCTGCGCCAGTCCTTCCTTCGCCCCGGTCACGCCAATGAACCGCTCCACATGGCTGTACCACGGGGCGATGTCTTTGTAGCGGATCGGCCAGTCGGTGCCGTGCCCATCGCGCGCGTTGGCCTCGAAGTCGAGGTCACTCCACCGATAGACCTGTCGTCCCCACATGATGGAGCGGCCACCGACCTGGCGTCCGCGAAACCACTTGAACGGGGCGTCCGACGGATTGGTGTAGGGATTCTCGTGATCGTTCACAAAGAATTTTCGACCCGTTTCATCGCAGGCATAACACTGTCGCTGGACCGGCTGATCGCGCTCCAGCGCGTGCCGATCGCCCCAGCCACGGAACTTCATGTCATACGGCTGGACGTGCTCGACAAAGTCCTTCCCGCCGAAATCGACTGGACCACCCGCCTCCAGCACGAGCGTCTGTAGCCCACGCTCCGTCAGCTCCTTTGCCGCCCAGCCCCCGCTGATCCCGGAGCCCACAACAATGGCGTCGTACACGCGACGCGGTGCCGCTTCACTCATGGTGGGAGCCTCCCGATGTGGCGCGCAGTGGGGCATCGCCGACAAAGCGCCCCGGCATGATTTGGGTCTTCAGCACGTCGCGCTGCACGCGGGCGCTGGTAAAGTAGCCGTGCACGACGAGCCCCTTGGCGCGCTGATACCCCTTCGCCGCGGCGGTGCTGCGGTCCGTCGCGCCATCGAGCGCCGTCATGACCTGCTCGAGGGGTGCGCCGGTGAGTCCGGCGAAGGCCCGACCGGTCATCTGCTGGGCCATCACGTCGATTGCATCGAGGCCGGTGGTCAGCACCGTGCGTTCCTCAGCGCCGTAGTAGTCGGCCATGATCACCTCGATCCAGTCAATGACCCGCACGTCGTTCGCCCCTGGCGTCTCGGTGCGGGGAATCAGCGCATCGGCGAGCGTCAGGAGCGTGGCGCGCTGCGTCGGTGTGAACGCGGAGCCCTCGGTCGATCCCGACAGTAATGGCGCCGCATTCGCCCCGTCGAGGCCGACCGCGCGCGCCCAGGCGGCCTCGGCATCACGCGGCAGGAGGACAAGGGCGGCACTGGCGGCAGCCGCACGAAGGAGATCACGACGACGCATGCAGTTCGACCCGGGTGGGAGGGACGACAACGGGGCGTCCCCGAATGGAGACGCCCCGAGAATGGCACGCGGGTCAGACGCCGGCAAGGTCCGCCGGCGCTGGACCGGTTGGCCTATTGCAGCTGGATGTACATCGGGACCGGCCAGAGCCGCAGGATCGATTCCCGCGAGGTCGACGGATTGTCGTTCTTGGCCTTGGTGAACTGCTTCCACCCGGCGAACTGCACCGGCTCCTTCTTGATGTAGCTGTAGTAGGAGTCGCGCTTGAGCCACGGTGCCCCGAAGCCGTCCATGTCCATCACAACCTGGACGCGCGGATCGAGGCGGATCGTCGAGGCGTTGGTCACGCCCTTCCGCGTGAAGCGGTGCACGATCAGCACCTTGGGGGGCAGCTTGTACTTGTCGACCAGCTCCGCGAGGAACTTGGTCGCATAATTGATGTCGGCCGCATCGTACGTGCCAATCTTCTTCCCCGGCACCGTGGCGTCCTTCATGGAGAACTCGGGGTCGACACCGAGATGCACGTCGGGACGCTTGAGGAACCGTTCGAGCCAGGGGAGTTCTTCCCGCAGCGTGCTGTGTCCCACCTGTACGTCCACGAAGAGCACCGCATTCTTGCGCTTGGCCCAGCCATAGACCTTCTCGATCATGGTGCTGTCCATGCGCAGCCGGTACTTGCCATCCCGGCCGGCCGATCCCTGCGCCACGACGGCGATCAGATGCAGCGCCGGCTGGACCGGGTGTGCGGGATCCAAGCGGTTCCATTCGGCGACCTCGCGATCGAGCCGCTGCAGCATATCATCGGGCTCGAACTCGCCCAAGATGCCCATGCGCTTCGACAGGGGATTGCCATAGAACGCAATGATCCGCTTCGCGGGGAGCAGCGATCCCGGAAGCGGCGCGGGCATCTTGGGCGGCCAGAGCGAGTCGAGCTCGCTCCCTGCGCCACGATATGCCATATGCCGGTCGCCAGAGGTCGGTCCCAGCATGCCAGAGGCGCGCTTGGCTTTGGTCGCACTGTCTAGGGTCTTCCCACTGGCAACGGCCTTCTTTGCTTTCGGCGCGGCTTTTTTTTCGACACTCTTCGAGGGCGTCTTTGCAGCTTGCCCCGCGAGCGCCAAGGGGGCGATCCACGCTGGGACCGCGCAGAGCAGACCGGCGGCCATCAGGTGCCGGCGAACAGACATCATCACAAGGGGCATGGGTCAGAGGATCATCGACGTGCGTCCGTGACATCGCCGTCACGGGACCGTGATGAAAGATCACCCACTGTCGCTGCGGGTTGTACTGCCTCTTACCGCGCCACCGCCTCCTGCATGCGTGACAAAATGGCACTCGCCCGGCTGGAGGCGATTGGGCCACGCGGTGACCAGCGGCGCGGTGACGGCAGAATCGCCGCAAGGCGCGCGGACTCCTCCCGGGTCAGTGCCGAGGCATGCTTCCGGAAATGCAGCTGGGCCGCCGCTTCTGCGCCGTAGGTGCCCGTCCCCCATTCCGCCAGGTTGAGGTACAGGTCGAGAATGCGGTCCTTGGAGAGCAGCAGCTCGAGCCAGAGGGTCAGATAGACCTCGAGCCCCTTCCGGATGTACGAGCGCCCGTTCCAGAGAAAGAGGTTCTTGGCGACCTGCTGCGTGAGCGTGGAGGCACCCCGAAGCTTTCCGCCGCGCCGCCGGCGCTCCAGCGCCTGCCGCAGCTCAATCGTGTCGATCCCGAAGTGCAAGTAGAACCGCTGATCCTCTGAGGCGATCACGGCGCGGCGGAGCGACGGCGCAATCGCGTCCCGACCAACGGGCGTATGCCGGGGCCAGATCGGCGCGGTACCATGCACCAGGCGATCGACCGTCTGCGCGGCCATCACGGCGGTCACCGGCGGCTGGATCACCCACAGCGCGAGGATCAACGGCACGGGCGCGAGCAACAGCCCCCCGAGCACCAGCAGTGCCCGGCGTACGACGCCACGCCACCCGCCTCGGCGTCGAGACTGGGACGGGGTCATGGCTCGCGCAGGTGGGGCGGGGTATCGTCGGGTTGACGACGCCACCGACGATGCTGCCAGAAATACTGTGCCGGAAACCGGCGGACGTACCCTTCGAGCATCTGCGTATACGCGACGACGATCGCATCAATGTCCGCATCGCGGTCGCCCGTCTGTTGTACCGGTACCGGCTCGACATGGATGGCGTACTTGCCACTCGGGCGCCGAATGACCGCCACGAACAGCGTAGGGGCTCCAAAGCGCAGCGCAAAAACCGCTGGCCCGCGCGGCGTTTTCGCGGGGCGTCCAAAGAATGGCACGAAAGTGCTCGCGAGCCCCAACGCATCGTGGTCCGCCACGAACGCGACGGCGCGGTTGGCGCGCAACGAGCGGGGGGTGCGCGTGACGGCATCCTTATCGTGAATGGCTTCAAAGCCAATCGCTTGACGGGTGCGGCCGACGTACGCCTCAAACAGGGGATTGGCCATCCCGCGCACCACGGCATCGATCGGCACGCCCCGCGCCGCGAAATACGATCCGCCGAACTCCCAGTTGCCCAGATGCCCCGTGACGAGAATGATCCCCTTGCCACCGGCGAGCGCCGCATCGACATGCTCCCACCCCTCAACCAGCTCCACGCGGTCGAGGATGGCCGCGCGGGAGGCGCCCGGCATGGTGGCCGTTTCTATTGACGTGCGTCCGAGACTCTCATACGACGCACCGGCCAGCGTTTCCACCTCGGCGGGGCTCAGCGTCGGGAAGGCGGCGGCGATCTGTCGTTCCACCACACCACGCCGGATCCCGATGGGCTTGTAGACCAGCCGCGCGATCCGGCCGCCCACCCAACTGGCGCCGCGCCATCCGAGCAACCTGAGCGCGGCGACAGCCACACGCGTCCCCCAGTACTCCAGGCGATGGGACAGCGTCGGGATTTTGGCGTCAGCAGTCATAGGGGGAAAGATAATGGACCCAAGCGAAAACGCCGCGCCGATCCGAAGATCGACGCGGCGTTTCGTCGTGCAGGGACCGGACGTCCGGTCAGTTCGTCAGCATGATCAGGACACGACGGTTCGTCGCGCGGCCGTTGGCCGATTCGTTCGGCGCGATCGGATCCTTTTTGCCCTTGGTGCGGGCCGTGATCCGCGATTCCGCGACACCCTTCGAGACCAGGTAGGCCTTGGCCTGATCGGCACGCGCCTGTCCCAGCTTCTCGTTGAAGCGTTCGCTGCCGACGTTGTCGGTGTTACCGGTCACGTCGATCGTGCGCGACGCATTCGACGGATCCACGAGGGATTCCGCGATCTTGTCGAGCACCGACTTCGCTTCCGTGGTGATGTCGCTCTTGTTGAACGCGAAGTTCACCGCGCCAATCACGACCGGACGCGGCGACGGACCCACCACGCGCACCGTGTCGATGCGGCGGACGTAGACCGTGTCGCGCTGGACCTTCGTGAGCGTCACCGTGTCATGCTGGATGACCGGCTTCTTCTCCTTGCCGAAGAAGAGGACGCTGAGCCCCGCCTGCGCGCCGAGGTTGAGCCCCGTGGCGCGGGCCACCGGCTGCGCATCGGACTTGGCCGGCAGCACGTAGGTGCCCGTGCCTTCGATGCGCGCGGAGAGCATGTCGTTGACCTGATAGCGCAGGCCGACGAGCCCCTGCGGGCCACCGCCACGCGGCGCCACGGTACGCACACGCCCATAGGCGTCGTAGCCATAGCCGCCACCGACAAGCAGCTTGACCCGATCGGTGAGCGGGTGGTTGTACGTCAGGCGATACGACCAGAGCGCATCCGACACCTTGCGCAGCGTGTCACGGCCCACGTTGCCCGTCTTCGGCGCGTTCACATCGAGGTCCGCGTAGCTGAGCTCCATTTCGAGGAGCCAGTTCTTCAGGACGTAGATGCCCGCGCGGCCACCGGCACCAAAGCCGGGATCGAGCTTCAGGGTATCCGCGAGCTTCGTGTAGCGACCGAAGCCGCCCAGTTCGATCGCGCCCTGGCGCTGTGCCAGCGCGGCCGACGGGGCCAGCAGAGTGAACGCCGTGGTTGCCGCGGCAGCGGCAGTCAAAACACGCAAATTGCGCATGATCCTCCCGGAAAGGTGAAACGCACTGGAAACACAGGGGACAGGTGGCCAGTACCACGCGCCACCGAATCGTCTTTTTCCCTGCGACATAATAAGTTATGAAATGCGCGCGACGGCAACTGTAAATTCCCTGACAGACGTGTCATCCGCCCATGTGACAGTGGCGGACTCATCTGTAACGGTTGTTCCTCTGGGCGGGCGCGCGTGACCCCCGTCCTGGGATCGCCATCGCTGACCCCGCCTGTGGGGGGGGCGACGGTCCCCGGGGAGCCCCCGGAGAGCCGTGATGCCCAGCGGCTCGCGCAGATCGGGCTGGTGGTCAATGCGCTTCTGACGGTCCTCAAGCTGGTGGCCGGTCTGGTGGGGAATGCCTACGCGTTAGTCGCGGACGCCATCGAAAGCGCGACGGACATTCTGGGCTCGCTGGTCGTCTGGAGTGGCCTCCGGATCGCGAGCCGTGGCCCGGACGACCGGTACCCCTTTGGCTACGGCCGAGCGGAACCGCTGGCCGCGGCGGTGGTCGCTTCGATCATGCTGGGGGCCGCGGCCGGTATCGCCATCACGGCCGTCAGGGAAATTCGGACGCCGCATCATGCCCCCGCCCCCTTTACGCTCGGGGTGCTGGCGGTCGTGATTGTGGTGAAGGAAGTCCTCTCGCGGCGCGTGCAGCAGGCTGGGCGCAAGACGGGGAGCGTGGCGGTGCATGCGGATGCCTGGCATCACCGGGCCGACGCTATCACCTCCGGCGCGGCCTTCGTGGGGATTTCGGTCGCCTTGATCGGTGGGCCGGGGTGGGAGCCGGCCGATGACTGGGCCGCGCTCGTGGCGGCTGGGATCATCAGCATCAATGCCGGCCTGCTCTTTCGGACGGCGGTGCATGACCTGATGGACCGGGCCCCGGACGCACCGCTCTACGACGCCGTTCGTGATGCGGCGCTGCAGACGGCCGGCGTGCAGGCGATCGAAAAGTTGAAGATCCGGAAGAGTGGGACCGGCCTGTATGTGGACATCCATGTGCAGGCGGATCCGGCGATGTCGTTGCACGATGCGCACATTCTCTCCGGCTGCGTCAAAACCGCGATCCGGCGTCAGCTGCCAACGGCGCTGGGTGTCCTGATTCACATGGAGCCGTACGAACCGCAGGAGACCCCATGACCCAAGCGGATGCGACCGTCCGATTCGAGACGCTGGACACGGCCGCCTGCGAATCGCTGCTCCGATCCCAACAGGTCGGGCGGCTGGCCTTTGGGTTCCGGGATCGCATCGATATCGAGCCGGTTCACTACGTCTACCATGCGGCACACATCTACGGGCGAACCCAGCCGGGGGCCAAGGTGGATGTGCTGGCACACCATCCATGGGTCGCCTTTGAGGTCGATGCCATCGATGCGTTGTTCGCGTGGCGCAGTGTCGTGGTCCATGGCCGGATCACCTTTCCGGATCCGCACGGCGCGCCGACGGAGCAGGCCGAGTACGCGGAGGGCGTGCGGCACTTTCAGGCGCTGGTACCGACCGCTTTCACCGCCGATGATCCCACCCCCGATCGCACCTTGGTCTTTCTCATTCACATCCATGTGATGACCGGGCGTCGGGCCCTTCCGCCAGGCTCGGCCGCGTGACGGGCCCCACATGAAGAACGGGGGCAATGGGCGGATCCATGGGAAGCCCGTGGTGCTCATGGGCGACCTCGAGCGTTTGCGCCTGGCGCCAGTCACGTCGCGCGACACGCTGAAGCTGGGGAGCAAGAGTGCCCGGGTTGAGAATGCGCCGCCGCGCGAGGCAATCATCGCCGCCACCGAGGCGCTACTCGATCGCCTCGCAGCGCTGCAGGATGCCTTCCATGCTGATGGCCGTCAGGCGCTGTTGCTCGTCCTGCAGGGGCGCGATGCCTCGGGGAAGGACGGGGTCATCAAGACCGTGTACGGCGCCTTCAATCCCACCGGGGTCTCGGTTGCCGCCTTCGGTCCGCCGACGCCGTACGAACGGCAGCACGATTTTCTCTGGCGCATTCACCAAAAGGTCCCCGTCCACGGGATGATCGGCGTCTTCAACCGGTCACACTACGAAGACGTGCTGGCAGTGCGCGTCCGCGGCCTCGCCCCGGAGAGCGTCTGGCGTCCGCGCTTTGCGCAGATCAACGCGTTCGAAAAAGTGCTGACGGAAAACGGCGTCATCATCCGGAAGTGCTTCCTGCATGTCTCGCAGGACGAGCAAGCGGTCCGGTTGCGCGAACGATTGGACGATCCGCGCAAGAACTGGAAGTTTCGGCTCGAGGATCTCGAAGACCGCGCCCGCTGGGATGCCTACACCGAGGCGTACCGCGAAGCGCTGCAGCAGTGCAGCACCAAACCAGCGCCGTGGTATGTGGTGCCGTCTGATGACAAGGCCGTGCGTAACTTTTTGATTGCGCGCCTGCTGGTGGACACGCTCGAAGCCGTTCGCCCGCAGTACCCGCTCATGGATCCCGCGGTGCGCGCGGCGGCGGCCGGCTTCCGCTGAGCCGAGCCGCCGCGCGCGGGACCTCGCAGGCGTCGCGCCTACACGTCGCGCTTACGCGTCCAGAAAGGCGTGCACGGCGCTCCGCAGAAACTCGGCGTCCACCGGATTGAGCGCCGGGTTCCCCGCGCGGTGCCCCCACACCGAAGGGATTGGGAGCAGCGTCCCGTCGCGCAGATGGGCCAGCTCGCGGCGGTTGTCTTCCACGCGGAAATACTGATCGTGATCGCCGGGCATCAGCAGCACGCGCGCGCTGATCTGCTGTAACGCCGCCGCGAGATCACCGCCAAAGCGCGGCTCCGCGCTGATATCCCCCTGCTGCCACATCGTGAGCTGGGCCAGGAGATCCTCTGGGTCGCGGCGGGCGAAGTTCGCCTCCCAGCTCCGCACCAGAAAATCCTCCAGCGACGTATATCCGAGCCCGCGCCAGAGCTCTTCGCGATAGAACGCCTGTGAGAGGCCCATCGTGGCGTAGAGCCGCCCCATCGCCCGGAAACCGCGCGCCGGATGCGCATGGAAGCGGCCGTGGTCGTACGCCGGATCGGCGGTCAGTGCCGCCCGCACCGCTTCGATGAACACCGCATTGTGTGGTGAGCAGCGTGCCGCCGCACACACCACAATAATGCGCTCCACCATCGCGCCGAATCGACTGGCCCAGTGATACGCCTGCATGCCGCCCATCGACCACCCGTAGACGGCATGCACCTGTGTGATGCCGAACTGCTCGGTGAGCAGCCGGTGCTGCACCCCCACGGCGTCATGTACGGTGATCTGCGGCCAGGCGGCGCCGCGCAGCGCGGGGCTGGTGGAGGGCGATGAGGACAGGCCGTTCCCGAAGAGATTCGGCAGGATGATGAACCAGCGGGTAGGGTCCAAAATCCCCCCGGGGCGAATCAGCCATTCCGTGTCGAGATGCTGCGCGCTGTACGACGTCGGGTAGACAATGACATTCGATCGGTCGGCGTTCAGCGTGCCGTACGTCGTATACGCGAGCTGCAGATCGGGAACGATCTCCCCCGACTGCAGCGTGACATCGCCGGCGCGAAAGGTGTGGACCGGAGTGGTGGTCGAATGGGTCATGATCAGGCGAATGGGCGCAGGCGGTGCAGATCGCGCGTCAGCTCAGCGCGCGCATCGGGGTGTGCAATCGATATCAGCGCCTCGCCCCGTTCGCGCAAGGTCAGTCCGTGCAAATTGACCGCCCCATACTCGGTCACCACCCAATGGACATGCCCGCGTGTCGTGACCACGCCGGCCCCGGGCTTCAGCTCAGCGACAATGCGCGAAAAGCGTTCGCCGCCGGCCATGGCGGGGAGGGCGATGATCGGCTTCCCCCCACGTGAACGGGCGGCGCCGCGCATGAAGTCCATCTGCCCGCCAATCCCCGAGAAAATGCGGTGGCCAATGGAGTCGGCGCACACCTGTCCGGTGAGATCAATCTCGATCGCGGAATTGACCGCGACCACGCGCGGGTTCCGGCTGATGAGTCCCGTGTCGTTGACCCGATCGGTGCCGTGAAACTCCACCAGCGGATTGTCGTGCACAAAGTCATACAGTCGCTGGGAGCCGGTCGCGAAGCTGGTGACTATGCGTCCGGGGTGGACTGCTTTGAACCGATTGGTGACGGCGCCGGCGTCGACCAAATCAATCAGCGAGTCGCTGAAGCATTCCGTGTGAATGCCGAGGTCGTGCTTGTCGCCCAAGCGGGCGATGACGGCATTGGGAATGGTGCCGATCCCCATTTGGAGCGTGCTGCGGTCCTCCACGAGGGTGGCGACCAGTTCGCCGATGCGTGCTTCGACCGGGCCTTCCGGACCATAGGTCGATACCGGCAGCGGGCGGTCGGAGGCCACCACGGCATCGAAGCGGCTGAACGGAATCGCCGTATTCCCATGAGTCCGCGGCATCTGCGCGTTCACCTCGGCGATCACGATCCGCGCCGAATCGACGGCGGCGCGGGCGATGTCGAGGCTGGTGCCGAGGGCGCAGAGGCCGTGGCGGTCGGGTGGTGAGACCTGAACGAGCGCGACGTCGAGGGGGATCTGGCGGGTGAGAAAGAGCGCCGGGATGTCGGAGAGGAAGACCGGCATGAAGTCGGCGCGGCCGTCGGCGACCGGGTCGCGGAGGGGGGCGCCAGTGAAGAGCGAGACCGAGCGGAGGTGGCCGGTGTGCCCGGGCTCGGTCCAGGTGGCCGGGCCTTCCGTGTGGAGATGGTAGAGGCGGACGTCGTCGAGGTCGGTGCGGGCGGCGAGGGCGTCGAGGAGTGGGGTGGGGGTGGCGGCGGCGCCGTGGACGAAGACGCGCATGCCGCTGGCGACGTGGCGGAGGGCGTCGGCGGCGGAGACGGCCGAGTCGGACCAGCGGGGTGTGGTGGGCATGCGGGGAGAGTGCGGCAGGCGGGGCGGCCGGTCAATCAGGGAAGCCCCGGGGTGGCGGATCGGGGCGTAGATTAGACCGGATGTGGGGGCAGGGCCGTATTCATCCAAACAGCGAGGTTCTGATGGCGACGTATGCCTGTGAGAAGTGCGGGATGGAAGTGAACGCCACGTGCGCCAAGTGTGATGCGCCGCTGGTGCATGACACGATCACGACGGCCGACGGCCGGGTGGTGGCGGTGTCGAAGTGCCCGAACGGGCATGGGAAGATCAAGTCGCCGTTGTGCTGTGGGGCGGACATGACCTGCTCGGTGGGGTGAGCGGTGGGGTGAGCCAATCGGGTGGTGTCGTGCCGGTAGACCCGGCGGGGTACACCGATTAGCTTGCCCGGTCTGTCCGCGTTGCAGGGTGGTTTGCGGCGGACGGGACGTAGCGCAGCCCGGTAGCGCACCTGAATGGGGTTCAGGGGGTCGCGGGTTCGAATCCCGCCGTCCCGATGTCTTTGGGAAAACACACGCATCTCGAGAAGCCTCGGCGGATCACGCCGGGGCTTCTCGCGTTGGGGCAGCCAGGCGCCGTGCGAGCTACCCATCGACCACCCTCACCCCACCGGGCTCATGTCCTTCTCGCGACGCCTCGTCACGCGGTGCTCAGTCGTTTTCGCCGCCGCCCTCGCGCTGTCGCTCGCGCCGACCCTCGCGGCCACCGCCAGCGCCCAGTCAGCAGCGCCGCCGGCAACGCAACCTGCTCACGCCGCCGCGCACGGTCGCTACGAGCTGCGCGACTTCCGCACCGAGAGCGGCGTCGTTCTCCCCACCGCGGTCGTGGTCTACGGCACCTACGGCCATCTCAATGCCGCCCGCGACAACGCGATCCTGCTTCCGTCACACTACATGGCCACGCACCATGGCTACGAGTGGCTGATCGGCCCAGGGAAAGCACTCGACACCACCAAGGTCTTCCTCGTCGCCACAGAACTCTTCGGCAACGGCCACTCCTCCTCCCCGAGCAACACCCCCGAACCGTTCCACGGCCCGCGTTTCCCGGTCATGACGATCCGGGATAACGTCGCCGCCGTCCACGCCCTCCTCACCCAAGGGCTTGGCGTCACCCACCTGCGCGCCATCATTGGCTTCTCGATGGGCGCGCAACAGGCCTTCCAGTGGGCGGTCAGCCACCCCACCTTTGCCGATCGCATCGTCGCGACCTCCGGCACCGCGAAAACCTGGCCCCACGGCATCGTGCGCCTCGAAGGACAGATCTCGGCGCTCACTGCCGATCCCGCCTTCAACAACGGCGATTACACCACGCCCCCCACCCGCGGCATCAGCGCCTTCGGTATGGTGTGGGCGGGGTGGCTCTACTCGCAGGAATGGTGGCGCCAGGAGCTCTGGAAGGTGGGACGCCCGGCTGGCTACACGCTCGATCAGGCGATGGAACGGTTCCGGAGCAACTTCATTCCCGGCGCCGATGCCAACGACTTGCTCCTGCAGATGCGCACCTGGGAGCGGCACGATGTGAGCCAGACCCCGGGCGCCAACGGCGACCTGCGCCAGGCGCTGCAGCGCATTCAGGTGCCGTTCCTCTACATGCCGTCGGAAACCGACCTGTACTTCCCGGTGAGCGACGCCCGCGTGGAAGCGGCGATGATCCCCACGGTCACCTTCACCCCCATCCCGTCGCTCTGGGGACACACTGCCGGCGCTGCCAGCAACCCTGCCGATGCGGCGTTTCTGAATCGGACGATCGGTGCGTTCCTCAACGCACCCGCCGGCCGTTGACGGTCGCGCGGCGCGGTCGTACGATTCAGGTAGTTGCCATGCGTATTACTTTATACTGAGGTAATTGCGATGCCGCTCCAGTTCGGGCTCCACACCTTCGGGGATGTCACCGCCAACCCGGATGGCACGCTGCGCCCCCACGCGCAGGTGCTCCGGGATGTCGTTGAGGAAGGGGTGGCCGCCGAGGCCGCCGGCATCGATTTCTTCGGCATTGGCGAGCACCATCGCGACGACTTCGCCGTCTCCGCCCCCGAGGTCGTCCTCGCCGCCATTGCCGCCCGCACCACCCGTCTCCGGCTCGGTTCCGCTGTCACCGTCCTGAGCTCCGACGACCCGGTGCGCGTCTATCAGCGCTTCGCCACCATCGACGGCCTCTCCAACGGGCGCGCCGAGGTCATTGTCGGGCGCGGATCATTCACCGAGTCGTTCCCGCTCTTTGGCTATCCCCTCGACGCGTATCACCAGCTCTTCGAGGAGAAGCTTGCCCTGTTCGCCGAGCTGCTGCGGAACGAACCGGTCACCTGGTCGGGGCAAACGCGCGCGGCCCTTCGCCAGCAGGCGGTCTATCCGCTGCCGCAGCAGGCCCCGATTCCCACCTGGGTGGGCGTTGGTGGCAGCCCGGAGTCCGTCGTGCGCGCCGCGTCGCATGGGCTCCCGCTGATGCTCGCCATCATTGGCGGATCACCGGCCCGGTTCCGCGGCTACGTCGATCTCTACCACCGCTGCTTCGCCGAGGCCAATCACGCGGTGCCGCCGATCGGCGTGCATTCACCGGGGTTCATTGCGGCCACCGATGCGGAGGCGCGAGAGCTCTACTGGCCGGCGTGGAAGGGGATCCACAATCGCATTGGTGCCGAGCGTGGCTGGCCGCCGATCACACGCGAGGCGTTCGAGCACGAGTGCGATCGCGGATCACAGTACGTGGGCTCCGCTGAGACCGTGGCGCGCAAGATTGCGAACACGGTTGCCGTGCTGAAGTTGTCGCGCTTCGATCTCAAGTACAGCTGCGGATCGCTCGCGCACACGCACCTGATGGACAGCATTCACCGGTATGGCACCGAGGTGATTCCGCGGGTGCACGCCCTGCTCGCGCAGGTGAACGCCGCTTAACGCACTGGCGACCCCGCGATCACCGTCGCTGGCGTCCGCTGCAGCCGACGGGCCACCCGAAGCAGCAGCCACGCCACCACCAGGTGGAAGGCGAGAATCCCGAGGGCGTTGCGGAAGGCGCCAAATAGCCCGAGCGCCCCGGCATCGACAAAGAAGTACGGGTACCGTCCCACGACGGCGCCGCGCGCCATGAGATACACGAAATACGCCGTGGGATAGGCGGAGAGGAGCAGGGCGCGATCCCGCCACCGGGCCCCTGCCACGTCGGCGAAGAGCACCCAGTACACCGCATACAGCGGCGGCACGAGATAGTGCAGGCCTATGTCGGTCACCGTGCCCCACCCCTGCGTGTGGTTGATCTTGCTGAGCAGGACATGGTACGCGATTCCGACGACCAGAATGGCCGCCGAGGCGCTCCACGTCACCCGCAGATCCCGGAACCAGGCGCCGACCCGGTGCTGCGGCCACACCATGGGTACCGTCAGCGTCAGGGCAACGAGGACATTGGTCGTCACCGTGAAGTAGCTGAAAAAGTCGGCGAGGGCGCGCGGCACGGTTTCACCGCGTCCCAGCGCGTTGGAGAGCGAGAGGGCCATCTGCCCTAGCACCGCGCACCAGGCCACAAGCGCAGTCAGGACGGCAAGGGGTTTCCGGAGAGCGGGCACAGGAACACGGGCAGGGGATTCGAACGACGAGCACGGGGAGCGCGATCGCGAAAACTAGTCTCGGAAAGACAGGCGTGGGGGGGGGCGGATCGCTTGCCGAATGAGGAGCGATGCGGTCAATTCCCCCCGTGGTTCTTCCACGGCCGTTTGACGATGCGACGACGCATCGACGGGCCTCTGCCCCCCCATGGCGTTTGGGTCCTGTGTCCGATCCCTCTGGTTATGCGCTGACCACACTGATTGCGCATTTGAGCGTGGCCGTGCTGGTGGAGGATGAGACGGGGCGCGTCCGCGACTGCAACGTCGCCTGCCAACAGCTGTGTGGTCTGGAGCACGGTCCGGAGGCGCTCCGGGGAACCGACGCGCGGCGGCTGCGGCAGCGGATAGAGGCGCAGCTGCGGGCCCCGGCCGACTTCGAGGCCCAGTGGGATCGGCTCGCCGCGGCAGAGGTGCCGACGGCTGGCCCCCCGTTGCCGCTCACGAATGGGCGCATGCTGGCCTGGGACTGTCTGCCGCTGCGTGATGCGGGAGGGCCGATGGGGCGCATTTGGACCTTCCGGGATGTTACGCCGCAGACGGAGGCCGCCGAGCGTGCCGATCGGCTCCAGCAGTTCTACGAACGGATTCTCGATGCGATGCCGGCGCAGCTGGCGGTCTTTGATGCCCGGACGCTGCGCTACCGCTACGTCACCCCCAGTGCGATCCGCGATCCGCATCTTCGCAGTTGGATCATCGGGCACACCGACGAGGAGTATATCGCGTACCGAGGGCTGGACCCGTCGCTGGCGGAACGCCGGCGGGCGATGATCGCCGAGGCAGCGCGCAGCAAGGTGCAAACCTCCTGGGAGGAAAGCCTCACCACCGCGGCGGGCGAGGTGCGCCACTTCGCGCGCTTTGTCACCCCGGTGCTCGACGCCGATGGGGAATCCGAACTGGTCCTCGGCTATGGCCTCGATATCACCGATCGCAAGCGCATCGAGGAACAGCTCCGCGATGCCACCCGTGCGGCCGAGGCCTCGGCACAGGCGAAGGAGAATTTCCTGGCCAATATGAGCCATGAAATCCGGACGCCGCTGAATGCCGTGGTGGGAACGACCCATCTGTTGGAATCCACGCCGCTCGATGACGCGCAGCGGCGCTATCTCAGTGCGATCCGGTATTCGACCGACACGCTGCTGTCGCTGATCAACGACATCCTGGATCTCACCAAAATCGGGAGCGGCAATCTGGAGTTTGAGTCCGCCCCCTTCCGCATTCAGGAATTGGTGGAGTCCCTTGGGGCCACGATGCAGGCCAGTGCGCTGCAAAAAGGGATTGGCTTCACCGTGACGGTGGATTCGGCC
>JBEIUK010000168.1:0-6459 GCA_040374415.1 Gemmatimonadaceae bacterium
GGACCAAGGAAACCGATTTGCTGAAGCCCGGCGGGCAGGTGCGGGCGGTGCAGGCGATCATGCTCAGCGGCGGCAGTGCCTTTGGGCTCGATGCTTCCAGTGGTGTGATGCGCTGGATGGAGGAGCATAAGTATGGCGTGCCGGTGATGGGTGGGGTGGTACCGATTGTGCCGGCGGCCATTCTCATGGACCTCGGCCGCGGTGGAGATTTCTCCAAGCGTCCCGATGCCACCTTCGGTTACAAGGCCACCGATGCGGCGTCCACGGCGCCGGTGAAGAGTGGGCGGGTGGGCGCCGGCATGGGGGCCGGCTGGGGGCTTGGCACGGCCAGTGTAAAGCTGTCGAACGGGTGGACGGTGGGGGCCATTGTGGCGCTCAATCCGGCGGGCTCTCCGCTGGATCCTGCCACCTGTCTCCCGCTCGGACTCCTCCTCGAACTGGAGAAGGAGTTCAATCTTGTGCCACCCAAGGCGCAGGAGTGTTCGGTGCCCACCGGTGGTCGTGGCAGTGGGCCCGGTGGCAGCGAAGAGGCTCCGTTCAACACGACGATCGCGTTGGTGGCCACGGATGCGCCGCTTCTCGATCTCGAAGCCGAACGCATGGCGGTGATCGCGAACGATGGATTGGCGCGCACCGTGCGGCCCATTCATGGCATTGGTGATGGCGATACGGTCTTTGGTCTGGCCACGACCACCAACACGCGGCAGCTCACCAATGGCGAGCTGAGCGCGGTCTTCAACGCCGCGGCCGATGCCCTGGGTCGCGCGGTGATTCACGCGGTGGTGGAGTCGAAGCAGGTCGGCTCGTCGCGCGTGGGCTACTGCCAGCAATATCCGAGTGCCTGTGTGAACCGTCCGGCGAACAAGTAACCGGCGATCCTTTTTCCGAGTGCCCCCATGACACGTTGGTCTGGCCGACGGGTGGTGTTGTCTCTGCTGGCCGGTGTCATGGGGTGTGCCCCGACCGGTGGCGCCCCAGTAGGTGGCGCCCCGGTGGGTGGCGCTCCGGTGCCTTCGGTAACGGCCCGCACGCTCGACCTCTACTTCGTGGATGTCGAGGGGGGCCAGGCGACGTTGGTGGTGACCCCCAGCGGCGAGTCGCTGCTGATTGATGTCGGTTTCCCAGGCGACGGCACCTTCAATTCCAAGCCCGGGGATCCGACAGCAGCGCGTGATGCACAGCGGGTGCTCGCGGCCGCGCGCGCAGCCGGGCTCACGCAGATCGATCATCTGTTGCTGACGCACTACCACGCTGATCATGCCGGCGGGGTGATGGAGCTCGCGCAGCTCATCCCTATCCGTCAGTTCATCGATCATGCGGCGCCGAGTGAGGCGGCGGAGAAAGTGGTACCGGGAACGCGCGCGCTGTACGACGCCTATGTCGCGCTCCGTCGCACCGGGACCCATTTGCAGCCGAAGCCCGGCGATCGGTTGCCCCTCAAGGATGTCGACGTGACGGTGGTCTCAAGCGGTGGGGCGGTGTTGACGTCACCGCTCCCCGGCGCGGGGCAGCCCAACGCAGCCTGTCGCGGCACTGGGGTACCGGCACAGGAAACGACGGAGAACCCGCTCTCGACGGGGATTCGGTTGCAGTATGGCGCGTTCCGTTTTCTCGATGTCGGCGATCTGAGTGGTCCCCCACTCTTTGCGCTCAGCTGTCCGGTCGATCTGCTGGGGCCGGCGGATGTGTATCTGATTGCGCATCATGGCGGCGCCGATGGCGCCGATCCGGCGCTCTATGCCGCCGTGGCGCCCCGCGTCGTGCTCTTCAACAACGGCCCGCGCAAAGGGGCGCAGGCGCAGACTTTGAACACGCTGCGGCAGTTTCCCGCGATCGATGGCTGGCAGTTGCATCGCACGACATATCCGAACGCGGTGAATCTGGCCGATGACCGGATCGCGAATCTGGATGAGTCCACGAGCCACTGGATCAAAATCTCGGCGGAGCCGACGGGTACCTTTACGGTCACCAACGGCCGCACCGGGGCGACCACGCGGTACGCGCGGTGATCACGCCAGTGGTCAGACGGTCGCTGGTGTGTGAGACTCCCAACCTATGACGCATCGCCTCTCACTCGACCGCATCGCCACCGCCTCGGCGCACATTGATCCCGTGTTCCTGCAGACGCCGCAGTTTCACGCGGAGTCGCTTGATGACGTGCTGGGGTGTCGGCTGGTGGTGAAGGTCGAGACGGTCAATCCGATTCGCTCCTTCAAAGGACGGGGCGCCTGTCACTTTGTGGCGGGGGTGACGGAGGCCGCCCCGCTGGTCTGTGCGAGTGCGGGCAACTTCGGGCAGGCGATGGCGTATGCCTGTCGTGCACGCGGGATTCCGTTGGTGGTCTACGCCAGTGTCAACGCGAATCCGCTCAAGCTGGCGCGGATGCGGCAGCTCGGGGCCGAGGTGCGTCTCGCGGGCGAGGATTTCGATGCGGCGAAGGACACGGCGGTGTCTGAGGCGGCGCGTGACGGGCTGCGATTGGTGGTGGATGGGTTGGAGCCAGCGATCGCCGAGGGGGCCGGGACGATTGGCCTGGAGCTGCTGGCGGGGGCGATGCCACTCGATGCCGTGCTGCTGCCGCTCGGCAATGGGGCGCTGGCGACGGGGGTGGGACGGTGGGTGAAGGCCGAGCGGCCGGCGATGCAGGTCGTGGCGGTGGCCGCCGCTGGTGCGCCGTCGATGGTGGAGTCCTGGACATCGGGCACGTTGGTGTCGTATCCGTCGATGGCAACGATCGCCGACGGGATCGGCGTGCGGGTGCCGATCGCGGAGGCGGTGCAGGATATGCATGGCACCGTGGATGCGACGCAGCTGGTGGCTGACGATCGTATTCTCGAGGCGATGCGGCTGCTGCATGCGCACACCGGGCTCGTGGTGGAGCCGTCGGGGGCGGTGGGGGTTGCGGCGGTCTTGGCGGATCCCGCGCGCTACGCGGGGCAGACGGTGGCGACGGTACTGTGCGGGGGGAACCTGACCCCGGCGCAGATGGGGGCGTGGCTCAGCGCGGGGTGAGGCGAACTGCTCAGGGTTTCGCGTCAGACAACCATGCGGTCGCCTTTGAAAGCTCCACGCTGACGCCCCAGATCCATCCCTGCTGCTGGTACCCCTTGTGGACCCTGTCCCGCTCCCAAAGGTACCCGATGTAAGGAGCGACCGTGCGGAAGTCGAGCCAGTCCTTCAGGCAGGGAACGGGGTTGTGGCGTAACCCCGCCGTCACTCCGACTTGATCGAAGGGTCGGCGATCCGCTTGTATCATGAACCCGACGTACAGGCTGTTCAGCAGCCTGTTGAGCGGTTGGTCGGGGGGTGGCAGATACAGATCTGCGATGGCGTAATTCATGGCGAGAAAAAATGCCGTCGGCTTCTTCGGGCTGATGGCATTGGTCGAATCGAGTGATCCCTGACGAACGGCGTCGGCGTCGACGTTACCAGTCATGAACAGATGCTCGCCTGGCCCCGTCGTGACGACGTAGGTCAGGCTCACGGTGTCGGATTTCTGCTTCACGACCTGTGCCGTGATGCTCACCGTGCCGCGGACTTCCTGGAGTGTCAGGGTCTTCGTTAGGCATACAATTGGATCATTCTGTTGCGCATCGCTCTTCACGGTCCCTAACGATGCCAGTACCGTACGAAAATCACTGGAAATCCGAGATGCCCGGGGAGTCTCCCGAAGTGTCAGCGATCGTGTGTCGCTCGCCTTGTAAAGGACAAATGCCTGAATCTTTGCGCCGGCAGTGACCAGGGCCCGGAGTTGTGTACTGCTCGGGCCATTCTTCACAACTTTCTGCAAGGATTCCCAATCTTCCTTTGGAATCGGTGCCTGATTTGCGCAGCGCACGTTGGAACCGTCTGCACAAAATCCTACGGCCCGTGGCGTATCCTCCGTCATGTCGATGACGACGAATACCGAAGGCTTTACCGAATCCTTCGCCGACGCCTGTGCCGCCGAAATGTTCGGCAGGAGCGTCAAACCGAGCAGTGCAATCATTGCGAGTTTCAGTGACATCGTCATAGAGACCAACTGCTCCGTTCAAGGCGTACGCAACGTCTTCCAGTGCGCGTCGGCTTTGGCCGCACCGGCGGCATCACCGGTCGCACGGGCCAAGCGTGCCTCTTCCCGCAGAAAGGTGCTGAGATAGATCGGGCCCACATCCCAGTCATACGGTCGCCGCCGGAGGGCCCGCAGCGCGCCGGCGCGGTCGCCGCGTGCTTCCTGCACGCGGGCCAGCACCAGCGGCGCGAAATCCTGACCAAACTGGAACGGGGCGACGGTCACGAGACTGTCGAGGCGACTCACCGCCGTTGCACTGGCGGCACTGGTGGTTGTCGTGCCGGGGACGATGGCCTCGAGGCTTGTCAGCATTGCGTCGCAGAGGATGGGACTGCCCCCATCGACGGCGGCCTGGTCGGTCATCGCCGACGCGCGCCGCAGCGCGGTGCGTCCGTCCGCCTCAGGGAGCCGGTGTTCCTGCAGCATCGCCCACAGCGCGCTCACACAGAGGTCGGTGAGCTGGCGCGCGCGCCCATCACCATCCGTCGCAATGGTTCCGGCAGTGCGCGCCCGGATACGACCAATCGCCTCACGCGCGGCGACGGAATCCCCGTCCCAGAAGAGCGCATCCAGCACCGGCACCTGATCGGCGGTGAAATACATGATGGACAGACCGGCGGGGATCGGTTCCATGCGTCGCAATTGGCTCACCAGGGCGCTGGCGCGCTCTGGGTGACCCCGGTTCATGGCAACGGCATGCAACGTCTGCAACGGCCAGACGCGATCCGCCCCTGAGAGCTCGGTTCGCAGCCGGCGATCGAGATCACTGGCGGCGCTGTCCACATCGGCCATCGCCACGCCATCGGTCTGCCCAATGCCCACGATCCGATTCACCACGGAGAGCGGCACACGGTGCAGGGCGCGCATCACGCGCGTCTGGACCCCCTGATCCCCGAGCGCCACGGCGGCTCGCCACTGCACAAACTCGCCAATGGTGGCCGTGGGGGCATTCACGGCGTAGCGCTCCACCAATGCCTGCAGCTGGCTGGTCTGACCACGTTGGGCCGTCTGCAGGATCAGGTGGGACATCGCGGGGACATATTCCGGATCAATCGCCAGCGCGCGTTGGAAGGCACTCTCGGCACGGCGCGCCGCATCCGGACTCTCCAGCTGCGCGCCCGTGTGAAAGAGGCGATCGCCGTATTCGTAGAGCACATCCGGACTGTCCGGATTGGCATCCGCTGCCGCCTGCCACCCCTGAAGCTGTTGCGCCACGGTATGCGTCGCCGGATCCGGTGGCTGTACATAGGCCTCAAAGAGCAGGCGATCCCGCAGCGACAGCCGATCCCGCAAGGCATAACCAGTATTGAGCCCTCGACGGAGCGCTTCCGACTGCCCCGCCTGCTGCACCCACGCCCCTGCGGACGCCATGCCGAGCGCGGCGAGCGCGAAGGTGGAGTCCGCTTCCAGCGCCTGACCGTAGAAGCGTTTGGCTTCCTCCGTTTCCCCACGGCGCCACGCGGCGCGGCCCGCGAGATAGGACTGCACCGCCGGGAGCGATGAGCTGGTCAGATCCTCGAGGCGGCGCACCGGTTCGCCGGTGTTGCGGGCCAGCAGATTCAGCCACATCCGGTCGACCATCGCGAACAGGCTGTCCGTTGGTCCTTCCACATTGGTGGCGAGATCGCGGGAACTGTCGCCAGAGACCATCCGTGCCGAGATCGACAGGCGCGTCCCGGAGGCGACGACCGACCCGACGATGACGCGGGAGACGCCGAGCGCGGAGGAGAGGGCGCGGATTTCGTAGCGCGAGGGTTCTTCGCTCCGTCCCACGATCCGGCGGAAGGCGGACAACGTGGCGCGGGAGTCCACCGGACGCACGGCATTGGAGACGCGCATCTTGGTTTCGATCAGATCGACCAACCCTTCGCGCAGATATTGCACCGACGAATCGCCAGCGACACGAAAGGGGAGAATCGACACGGCACGCGGATCGAAGGGCGCCGCGGGTCCGGAGTCCGATTGGCGCGTGGCCGTGAGTAGCAAGGCGATGCCGCTGGCCACCGCTACGGCGCCACTCCAGAGCCAGCGGGGCTGACGCCACCGTGGGCGCGGCGGCGCGGCATCGATCGGCGCCGGCGTATCGACCACCGTGGGCGCTGACAGCACCGCCGTCAGCACCTCCTGTAGCGCGTCCGCCAAGGCCACGGCCGTGTCGTATCGCGCACCGGGATCCTTGGCCATCGCACGCGCCAGCACACCGTCGGTGCCTGCCGGGAGATCGGGGCGCAGCGCGCTGATTGGGACTGGCGCGTCGTAGGCGTGCTTGAGGAGCAGCTCCCGCCCGGTGAAGCCCGCATGGGGCATCTGTCCGCCCAGCATCTCGTAGGCGACACAGCCCAGTGCATACACGTCGGTGCGGCCATCGATCGCGCCGGTGGCCAGCACCTGCTCCGGGCTCATATACC
>JBEIUK010000092.1:0-10839 GCA_040374415.1 Gemmatimonadaceae bacterium
CGGCTGGGTGACCGACGAAGAGCCAGCGGAAATTTCAGCGCGCAAAGTCGCCGAGCACCGCTTCCACCCGCCGCTCGACATCGTCGATGGGGCCGCGCGGATCGTGGACCCCATCAGTGATGGGATCAACACCGGCACCCACGTGTGGGGGAAGTTCCTGAAGGACTACATGCCCACCGACTGGTAGGCCGTCACGGCCTCGCCTGTCCCCAACGGGCTGCGTGCCACCCGGGCTGCGTGCTACCCGGGCTGCGTGCTACCCGGGCTGCGTGCTACCAGCGCAGCCCGTTCACGTAGTCCCAATTGGCCTTGGCCGAGGCGAGTTCATCGACCGGTCCCTCCTGCTCCACAAAGCAGGGCTTCCGGTCGAGATCACGCACTGACGCCAGGAAGGCGCGCAGATCGAAGGTTCCCGCCCCGAGTTCCGTGTCGTGCGACCGGTCCGCGACCACGTTCTTGAGGTGGAAGCTGCCGATGCGATCGGCATAGCGCGCATGGAACGCCACCGGATCGCCGCCCCCCACGAGCATGTTCCCGACGTCCAGCTGGAGCCGGACGAACTTCGGATCCGTCGCCTGCAGAAAGACCTCCAGCGGCGCCTGCCCCTGCAGCATCGGCTGGTGATTGGGCTCATTGTGGAACGCCAGCCAGAGGCCGGCCCGGCGAGCCAGCTCCCCCGCCGCATTGAACCGGTCCGCCCACAGCTTCCAGGCGTCGAGCGACTTGTTGGTCTCCGCCGGCAGACTGGGGACCGTCAGATACTGCTGCCCCAGATAGTTCGCGGTCTCGAGGTGCCGCTCCCAGTCCTGCAGGAGCAGTTCGGGCGCCATGTGACAGGAGGGCGCCTTGAGCCCGGTCTGCCGCAGGGCGTCGCGCACCTGCTCCTTGGTACGCCCGAAATTGTTGAAGCTCCAGAGGAGCTCCACATCGGTGTAGCCCATAGCGCGGACCGCCGCGAGCGTCCGCTCCGGATTCTCCTTCATCGCCTTCCGGACCGCGTAGAGCTCGAGACCGATCCGGTCCAGATGGCCAGCCGTGGCAGCCGTGGCAGCCGGTCCGGTCATCTCGGCGGGGCGGAGCGTCTGCCCCGCCAGTAACCCGGCACCCAGGGTCGTCAGAAAGTCGCGTCGTTCCATGCCCTCTACGCTACCCCGCGTTCCCGCCCCCGCAAGACACCACCCGCCTCCCCCATCCCCCCGGGCCACGCCCCCCGAGCCCAACAGCCCCCGGGACTTGGACGTAATTTCCAGCAGTCGAGTCGGCTCCCGCCGACACTGTTCCCCCCCGCCCCTCGGAGTTGGGCATGCCTGTGCCGTCTCACGTCTCGCGCGCCGCCACCGGCGCACTCGGCCTCCTGGCGCTCGTCGCCTCGGCCGCCCCACTGGCCGCCCAGGGCAATAGCCCGCAAGGGAACGGCAGTACCGCCACCGGCTGGAATCCCCAGGAAGTGTTGCGCACCGAGCGGTTCGTGAAGCCGCCCGCCAACATCGAGAAGATGATCATGACGCCGCGCGTCGATATCAGCTTCACGAACGCGAGCCCAGATCGGAGCTGGTTCCTGCGCGCCACCGGCACCGATCGCGGCGATATCGCCGCCTTCGGCAAGGCGCACATCTGGTTGGGTGGACTGCAGGTCGATACCAAGGCGAATCGCGCCCGCGCCGTCACCACCAGCACGCGCACCGGCCTCACGCTGGTGAATCCGCGCACCGGGGCCACCAAGGCACTGGAGACGCCGAAGGGCGCGACGATCACCGCCCCCACCTGGTCGCCCAGCGGGACGCAGGTCGCCTACATCGCGAACTTCGACGATATCTCGCAGGTGTATGTCGCCGACGTGGCGACCGGGAAGTCGTCACTGCTCAACAAGGCGCCGCTACTCGCCACCCTAGTCCAGAGCATCGACTACACCGCGGATGGCAAGGGTATTGTCGTCGCCCTCGTGCCAGACGGACGTGGCCCCGCGCCAACACATGGCGATGGCAACATCGAAGACGGCCCGCTCGTGCGCTTCACCGAGAACAAGGCCAAGCCACAGCCAGTGCACTTCAGCCTGCTGCAGGATCCGCATGACAAGGCGCTGGTGAAGTACTACACCACGGCGCAGCTCGCGATCATCGACGTGAAGTCGAAAGCCATCCGCAAGATTGGCGCGCCGCGCATGGTCCGCGCCGCCGATGTCTCCCCCGACGGGCAGCAGCTCCGCGTGACGATCATGACCGAGCCGTTCTCGTATCTCGTGCCCGTCGCCAACTTCGGCTCGGTGCAGGAGCTGTGGGATGTCTCCGGGAAAGTGCTCGCCACGCTCAGCACCACGCCGCTCCGTGAAGGCGCCACCGATGACGGGGATGCGGCCCCGGCCGGTCGCGGTGGTGGCGCGGCATCGCCCACCGACACGGGCAAGCGCAACATTCAGTGGAATCCCAACGGCCCAGGGCTCGTCTATCTCAAGTCCGTCTTCGCCGCGGCCCCCGCCGGGGGACAGGCGGCCGGTCGTGGCGCCGCTGGCGGCGCTGGTGCCGGTCGTGGCGGCATGGCGGGTGGTCGTGGCGCGCCAGCGGCCGGTGCTGCCGGCCGTCCGCAGCCGACCAGCGTGCAGTGGGTGAACTGGCTGCCGCCCTATGGCCCGAATGACACCAAGGTCCTCTACGAAGGGGGCCCGCAGCTCAGCACCATCATGTACGGCACCGATGGCAAGACGATGTTCGTCAGCGACAGCGGCGCCGTGATTGCCATCAGCAATGGCCAGCGGCACAACCTCGGGCGGACGGTCACGCTCGCAGCAGCGGGTGGTGGCTTTGGCGGCGGTGGTGGACGCGGTGGCGCGGCCAGCGACTCGGTGCAGACCGGTCGCCTCCTCACGCGGACCGGCGCCAATGGCCTCCCGATGGTGCTGGTGGGCAAGGACGGCCAGACCGTCGCCGTCTCTGGCAGCAAGATGCCCGGCGCCAAGTGGAACACCGAAGCGCCGCGCCCCTGGGTCGATCGCCTGAATGTCACCACCGCCGCACGCACCCGCATCTTCGAAAGCCCGACCGATGCGTATGACGAATTCGTGACGGCGCTCGATGATGACCTCTCCGCGTTCCTGTACACGCACGAATCGCCGACGGTAATCACGGACACCTATCTCAAGGACCTGTCCGCGAACACCAGCACGAAGCTCACGAAGAATGTCGATGTCGATCCCGAGGTGAGCAGCGCGCAGCGCAAGCGCTTCCAGGTCACGCGCCCGCGCGATGGCCGGACCTTTTGGGTCGATGTCACGCTCCCGCGTGACTGGAAGGCGGGCAATCGCCTCCCGGGGATGATCTGGTTCTACCCGTACGAGTACACCTCACAGGCCGAGTATGATCGGTCGCGGTATACGACGAACATCAACAAGTTCCCCGCGATTCCGTCGTCGCGTCCGGCGTCGTCCACCAAGCTGTGGGTCTCGCAGGGCTATGCGCTGATCGAACCGGATATCCCGATCTTCGGCGATTCCGGGAAGATGAACGACAACTACACGCGGGATCTGAAGGAAAACCTCGACGCCGTCATCGACGCCGCCGTGGATATGGGCTTCGTCGATCGCAACAAGATGGGGATCGGCGGCCATAGCTATGGCGCCTTCAGCACCGTGAATGCGTTGACGCTCGTGCCGTACTTCAAGGCGGGCATTGCCGGCGACGGCATGTACAACCGCACCCTGACCCCCTTCGGCTTCCAGAGCGAGCGGCGGAATTTTTACCAGGCGAAAGACACGTACCTCGACATGTCGCCGTTCTTGCGGGCCGACAAGATCTCGGGGGCACTCCTCATGTATCACGCGATCGAAGATCAGAACACGGGCACCGATCCCATCAGTTCGAAGCGCATGTTCCTCGCGCTGCAGGGGCTCGGCAAGCCGGCCGCGCTCTACATGTATCCGTACGAAGATCACAGCGTCGCAACCTACGCCAGTGATCTCGACCTCTGGGGCCGCTGGGTGGCCTGGATGGACACGTACGTGAAGGGTGCAGGCACGGCGCCCAAGACCATCGTCCCGTAATCGAGACGGTGCGCATGCCTCGCAGACTCCTCCTGCTGGTGTGCTGCACGGTGGGGTGCCGACCGGCCAGTGATGCGCCGGCCGGCGCCTCGCCAGAGGCGACGTCGGAGGCGAGGTCGGGGGCCGCCTCGGCGACCCCCACGGCCGTCATCGCGCCCGCGGTGGTCACGGATTCCACCCTCGGGCCACTCCGGATCGGCATGCGCATCCCCGACGCGGCGCGGGCCGTGCCGGGGGTGCAGATGCCCCCCAACGCCGACCCACAGGGGTGTAGCTATCTCGTCTGGCCCACCGCGCCCGCTGGCGTGCTGGTGATGGTGGAGGACAGCACGGTGGTACGCCTTGATGTGACGAAGGCCGGACTGGCGACAACGGCCGGGGCACAGGTGGGCGACAGCATCGCCCGGCTCGACGCGCTCTATGCCGGGCGCCTGTCGGTGGGCCCGCACAAGTACGTCCCCACCGGCCGCTATGTCACCGTCTCCCCATCGGCCGGTGCCGATCCACGCCTCCGCCTCATCTTTGAAACGGATCGCGGGCGCGTGACGCGCTATCGGATTGGACGGACCCCTGCGGTGGAGTACGTCGAAGGCTGTTATTGATTCAGGCATGACCGCCTCCACCCCATCCAGCCGCCGGCGACGCCTCGTCCTGCTGACGACCCTGCCGCTCGCCGCGCTGGTCGCACTCGGCCCTCGCCCCGCCGTCGTCCCGCCCGATCGTGCCGCCGTGATGGCGCGGATCCCCACCGCCCTCGACTCACTCCCGCGCTATCTCGCGCAAGAAGAAGCGGCCGTCGGCGGCGTGCACGCGAACACGGAGAAGCGGATCCGCTGGGCCCCGGCCGCTGACAGCCAGCCCCACCGCACCGCGCGCGCCGTGGTGTACCTCCATGGTTTCTCGGCGACCCGCCAAGAGACCGATCCCTTCGCGACGGAGCTCGCGCGCGCACTCGGCGCCAACCTCTTCGAGACGCGCCTCAGCGGCCATGGCCTCCCGGGCGCCGCGATGGGCGCGGTCACCGCGCAGGACTGGCTCACCGATGCCCTCGAAGCGCTCACCATTGGGCAACGGCTCGGCGACTCCGTCATCGTGGTGGGCACCTCCACCGGCGGCACGCTCGCGCTCTGGCTCGCCGCGCAGCCCGCGGCGGAGCGCGCGGGACTCTCTGCATTGGTGCTCATCTCCCCGAACATCGCCATCAAGGACCCCACGGCCCGGGTGCTCACCTGGCCCTGGATGTCGACGCTACTGCCGCTGGCGATCCCCGAGCGTCGCTGGACGGCTCGGAATGCCGAGCAGGCGCAGTACTGGACCATGGCGTACCCCTCGACCGTGCTCTTCCCCATGGCGGCGCTGGTCGCCGAGGTCCGGACCCACGCAGCCGAGCACATCACCACCCCGGTGTTGCTCTTTACGAACCGGGATGACCAGGTGGTGGATGCCGGCGCCGCGGCCGCCTTTTTCGATCGCGTGCATGCGGCTCGGGTCGAGCGGGTTGCCGTCACCCCGGCATCGGGCGAAGATGGGCATGTGCTGGCCGGCCGGATTGTGGCGCCGAGCCAGGTGGCGCCATTTCTGGCGCGGACGCGCGCGTTCCTGCAGTCGCGTTGATGTTTCCCTGATGTGTCACTGACGTCCGTCACCGGGCGTCACCTGCCCTGAGTGCATGTCCTCCTCCCGTTCTGATGGCGCGCTGGTCCGTGCCATGGGGCCACTCGCCCTGGCCGCCGCCATCGCCAATGTCACCATTGGTGGCGGCATCTTTCGTCTCCCCGCCGCCGTCGCGCAGACGCTGGGGCCGGCGGCGCCGCTGGCGTATGTCGTCTGTGCCGTGGCAATGGGGCTCATTGTCCTCTGCATCGCGGAAGCAGGGAGCCGCGTCACGCTCACAGGCGGCCCGTACGCCTACGTGGACCTCGCGTTCGGCCCGTATGTGGGGTTTCTCGCCGGCGTCATGCTCTGGCTCTTGGGCACAACGGCGGTCGCGGCGGTGAGCGGCGTCTTTGCCGATAACGTGGCGGCGTTGATCCCGGCGCTGGGGACACCGCTCTGGCGGGCGATCGTGTTGATCACCGCCTTTGGGCTGACCGGCGGCGTGAATGTGCTGGGGGTCCAGCATGGCAGTCGGCTCAACAGCATCGCGACGGCCGCGAAGCTCGCCCCGCTCCTGCTGCTGGTCGTGGTCGGGGTCTTCCACATTCAGGGGAGCAACCTCACGATCAGCGAGATGCCGAGCGGTGGCACGCTGACCCGCACCTCCATTCTGCTCATCTTTGCCTTCAGCGGGATTGAGAGTGCGCTGGTGCCCAGTGGCGAAGTCCGCGATCCGGCGCGCACGGTGCCGCGCGCCATCTTCATCGCGATGATCGGGATCACCATCCTGTACATCCTGCTGCAGTACGTGGCGCAGGGAGTCTTGGGGGCCGCGCTCGCCGACTCGAAGACGCCGTTGGCGGATGCGGCCGGCCAGGTGCTGGGCCCGTGGGGACGCACGTTACTGCTCGTGGGCGTGGTCGTGTCGACCTTCGGCTACTTGAGTGGCATGACGCTCGCCGTTCCGCGGGCGGTCTATGCCTTTGCGCGGGATGGATTCCTGCCGTCGCCGCTGGCCCAGATCCATCCGGCGTGGCGCACGCCGTGGATCGCGATTGTCGCGCAGGTCTCGATCACCTGTGCCCTCGCCGTGACGAGTGGCTTTGGCGCGCTGGCGATCATCTCGAATGTCGCCGCGCTCCTCGTGTATTTCGCCTGTGCGGCGGCGGCGTGGGAACTGCGGCGACGGAAGGTGCAGTCTGGCGGCACGCCGTTTCGCGTGCCGGGGGCGGGCGTGGTCCCCTTTCTCGCCTGCGCGGTCATTCTCGGGCTCCTCACGTCGATCACGTGGGCGGAATGGCAGGTGCTATTGAGTGTCGTGGCCGTGGCCACCGTGCTCTTTTTCCTGCGTCGCAAGCGGGGGTAACGTAGCCGCCGAGGGCGCGGTCGGTGCGTCCAGCAACTGGCGCACCTGCTGCGCCAGCGCCCCCGTATCAAAGGGCTTCGGCAGCACGCCCACGCCGGGACGCGCCATCGCCAGCGACCGCTCCACCCCGTCCTCATGACCGGTGACGAAGAGCACACGCTGCGCCGGATCCTCCTGCCAGATCACCTCGGCGAGCGCGATGCCACTGATCCCAGGCATGTGCACATCCGAAACCACCACCCCGATCTGCCCGGGCCAAGCCCGCAGGGCGTGCAGCGCGGCGTCCCCGTCGGACGCGACCACGACGCGGTATCCCTGACGGCGCAGCAATGAGGCCGTAACCGCACGCACCGCGACATCGTCGTCGACCACCAGCACCATTTCGTTCCCGCGGACCGACGTTGGCAATGTTTCGGGGACGGGCATCGTCGCCGCAGCGGCATCGGCCGACGCAGTCGGCAGGAGGATCCGCATGGTGGTGCCCACGCCGAGGACACTGTCGATCAGCAGCGTCCCTCCCAACTGCGTCACAATGCCGAAGGTCGTGGCGAGCCCGAGTCCCGTACCGCTCGTCGGTCCCTTGGTGGTGAAGAACGGCTCGAAGGCGCGCTGCTGCACGGCGTCCGTCATGCCGCTCCCGACATCTCGCACACTGATCTCGACGAGATCCCCGGCGGCGAGCATTGGATAGAGCTGCCGTTCCGAGGTCTCTGCCGCGATGCCACGCGTTTGCAGGGTAATGTGCCCACCCGCGGGCATCGCATCGCGCGCGTTCACGATCAAATTGATCAGCACCTGATCGAACTGCGCCGCATCCACCCGCACCACAGGCGGGGCGGCCATGAGCGCGAGCTCGAGCTGCACATTGACCCCCAGCAAACGACTCACCAGCGTCGGCACGCGCTGCACCAGCGTGTTCACGTCGATGAGCCCCACGGACACGGCCTGTCGGCGCGAAAAGCCCAGGAGCTGCTTGGTCAGCGCGCTCCCCGACTCAGCGGCTGTCCGGATATTCGCCACGGCGTGCGCCACTTCACCGCCAGGGGTGACAACCGGAGCGAGCAGCTCCGATTCCCCAAGGATCACTGTGAGCAGATTATTGAAGTCATGCGCGATGCTGCCAGCCAGGCGCCCGACACTCTCCATTTTCTGCGCCTGCCGCAACGCCTGTGCCGTGGAGACCGAGGTGGTGATATCGTTGACCGCCAGCACGACCCCCTGCACCACGCCATCGGCGGTGAACAGGGGCGCGCCATTGACCGCCGCAATCATCCGGCGACCATCAGACCAACCCAGTACGATCTGCGCGTCGTAGATCGGCGCCTTGCCGCGCACCACGCGCCAATACGGCTGCTCCGCCGAAGGCAGTCGCTCCCCCTGCAGCGTGTACTGCCGAAACGTCACGCGATCGTAGGTGACGGCCAGTGGATCGGACTTGGTTAACCCCAACAGCTCCACGGCGCGCTGATTCGCGAACACAATCGCGCCGGTCATATCCACCACCCCGACGCCGGCCACGCTCGTGGACAAGATCCCATTCAGCAAATCCCGCTCGGCGCGTTGCTGGTCCGCGAGCGCCTTGCGTGCCGTGGCATCGCGGATCACCGCCAGCAGCCGGTGGCCGGAAATCAGCCGCGCGGAAATATCGATGTCGATGCGCTCCCCGTTGGCGCGATAGGCGGCGCGCTCCGAGCGGATGGTTTCCCCGGTGTGCAGCGCCTCCAGTTGCAGGGGCCGCTCCTCCAGCGATTCTGGCGCGATGAACGCCGTCACGGCGCGACCGATCGCCGCCTCGCGTGGGACGCCAAAGAGCAACTCCAATTGGGAATTGACGTACGTGATGCGCAACGCGGCATCCGTGAGCAGGATTGCTTCGGTGGAGCTCTCGAGCAGCTCTTGCTGCAGGCGGTTCGCCGTCTCCAGGCGATCCTGCCGGTCCAGCGTGGTGAGGCGGCTCCGGCGGTACAGGGCGGAGAGCAAAGAGGCCACGACGAACAGCGCCGCATTGCCGTACAGCCGATAGCGCTCACTGGCAGTGGTCGGCCACAGGGCACCCATGGGGGGCAAGAGCTGGGCGAGCACAAGGCTCCCCAGCGATGCCACGGCCGTGGGGCCAGGCCCGCCCGCGATGACCAGCACGAGGGCCAGACCGGAAAACAACGGGTAGTTGCGCCCGGTGGCCTGAAACGCCCAGCGCGTGCCAAGTGCCGCCATGACTGCGAGACCGACGCTGAACAGGTACCAACGCATGCGCACGCCCCGTGCGGTCATCTTGGCCATCGCTGGTGACACCGTCCGCCGCTCACCGCGAAAGGTCCCGTCCAACGACGCTGTCTGCGCCTTATGCCAGAGCACCACACGACCTCCACATTGTCACACCGGGATACCCCGAGCCATTGCCCATAGGTGAGATATAGAGGGAACCGGGGGGCAAGGCCAGCACGACCGTGGGACCAGCGATCACTCCATCCCCCTTGCCGAGCCTGTTTCCAGCTCCGAAGATCGTGGCAGATGCGGCCACAACACGCCCACCGTCCCCGTCCACGATGATCCTCAGCACAGGCGGCACCGGCCTTCGCGCCGTTGAACGTGTCGCCCTGCTCGTGGGGGCGTTGGCGGTGGGGCTCGCTGGCGCCTACGCCATGCGGCGGTACGCGCGCCGGATCGGGCGCCGCTGGGCTCGGCGTGCCGTTCGACGCCACCGGGCGCGCATTGATCGGTATAAGCTGACGCGGAAGCATTACGTCATCACGCAGCTGCTCGCCGATCCGGCGATTGCTGCGGCCGTGGCACGACACGCCGCCGACAGCGGGAGCACGGAGGAGGCCACGTGGCGGATCGTGCGACACTACCTGCACGAAATCGTCCCCTTCTTCAACATCCTCGCCTATTACCGGCTCGGCTACACCGTGAGCCGCCTCACGCTGGGCCTGTTCTACAAAGTGAGCGTTGACCATGAGCGCCCCGATCCCTTTCGGGAGCTGCCGCGCGATGCGGTCGTGATCTACCTCATGAATCACCGCTCGAATGCCGATTATGTGCTGGTCACCTATGTGCTGATGGGGGCCGTGTCCATTTCCTATGCCGTGGGGGAATGGGCCCGCGCCTTTCCGCTCGAGGTGCTCTTCAAAAGCTTTGGGTCGTATTTCATCCGGCGACGCCATCGGGAACCGCTGTATCACGCCGTGTTGCAGGCGTATGTGCAGCTCATTACGCGCAACGGCGTCACGCAGGGGATTTTTCCAGAGGGCGGCCTCACGCGCGACGGGGCCTTGCGTCCGGCCAAAATTGGGCTGCTGGACTATGCGCTGGGGGTGGCAACCGATCCTGCCGTACGGGCCCGCATGTATGTCGTGCCGGTGGGGATCAATTATGACCGTGTGCTCGAAGACCGCACGCTCCTGCGGGAGCTGGAGCTCCAGGCACAGCGACCGGTGACGTCATGGGCGACGCAGCTGCGTGAAGTGGCGGGGTTCCTGTTCACGAATGGGGCCCGCATCCTGACGGGTCGGTGGCGGCGCTACGGACGCGCGGCCGTCACCATCGGCGCGCCGGTCTCCGTGGAGGCGTGGCTCCGCGAGCGCGAGGCTGCCGGGACGCCGCTCTTTACCCTCCCGCGCAGCGAGCGGCTCGGTGACGTGCAGCGCTTCTGCGATGGGATGCTGCGCCGGATCGGGGCCATTATTCCCGTCACGCCGGTCCCACTGGCCTGTGCCGCACTGCAGAGCCTCGAGGGCGACTTCGTGACGAAGCGGCAGCTCGTGGCACGGATGGAGGAAATCCGTGATGTGCTGCAGGAGCTCAACGGGCGGGTGCTGCGCGCCGACCGGGATATCCACGAGAC
>JBEIUK010000155.1:0-7087 GCA_040374415.1 Gemmatimonadaceae bacterium
CGTCATCCCCAGACAGATCCCGACTTCCTGGCGGCCGTGAAAGGGAACGAGCACCCGACTCCCCGCCGGGATTGGCACGGCGATCCCTTCCGGCACCTGATAGGTGAATGTCCGGAAGAGTGGGACGGGGAGCGCGACCTCCACGCACCCCGCCGCAGCGTCTGGCATGGCCCGTATCAGCGCGGCGTGGCGCGCACCGGGCGCGTCACCGTGGCCTGCCGGAGCTCACCCAGTGCCCCGCTTCCCGCCAAGAAACCAATGAGGGCATCGGCGAGCTCATTGCCCCGATCGTAGCGATCGGCGGGGGCCTTCGCGAGGCACCGCATCACGATGGCATTCAGGGCCTCCGGCACATCCGCTTTGCGCTCAATCGGCGGCACCGGCATCTCATGCACCTGCTTGTAGCCCACCGCGTAGGAGTCATCACCTTGAAACGGCGGCTGTCCCACCAGCATTTCATACAGCACGAGCCCGACGGCATACAGATCACTGCGCCCGTCCACAAGACGGCCCATCGCCTGCTCCGGCGCCATGTAATGCGGCGTTCCCATCGCGCGTCCCGTCGCCGTCAAGCGACCATGAAAGCGCGCGGTGGCAATCCCGAAATCCGTCAGCGCCGCATTGCCATCCTCGTCGAACAGGATGTTATCCGGCTTGATGTCGCGATGGATCACGCCATGCCGATGCGCGTAATCGAGCGCGCACGCCACCTGCGCAGCGATCGATGCGGCCTGCGCGGGCGCCACGATGCGCTGGCGGGCGAGACGATCCCCGAGTGATCCGCCGGCGTAATGCGCCATCACGAGATACTCGATGTCGCCCACGCTGCCCGTGTCCGTGATGGCGCAGATCCCGGGGTGCGACAACCGCGCCGCCGCTTCCGCCTCGCGACGAAAGCGTTCCCGCTGCTCCGCATCGCGCGCGAGCGCGGCTTGCAACACCTTCAGCACGACCGTCCGACCCAACACCGCATGCCGAGCGAGATAGACCTGCGCCATTCCGCCAATGCCAATGCGCTGCACAATGGTGTAGTGGTTGCCGGTCGCTTGCCGCACCGCACTGAGCTCCGCCTCCGGGATCTCCAGCGGCGGGGCGCTCACTTCCGGCAAGGGGAGTGCGCACCGCGGACAGACGGCCGCCGCCGCACGACTCCACGTCCCACAGTCCGGGCAAAACATCAGGCCAATGCCTCCAGATGCACCATGACCGCCTCGGCCACCGGATCCGGCGCGTAGCCGCCTTCCAGGGCGCTGACCAATCGACCTCCGCACCACCGCTCCGCCCGCTCCACCAGCGCCCGCGTCAGCGACGTCACTTCACGATGGGTGAGCGTGAAAGCCCCCAACGGATCGCCCTCGAGGCAATCAAAGCCAGCGCTCAACAGCACCACCTCCGGCGTCCAGTCCGCCGTGGCCGCATCGATCGCCGTCAGCAAGGCGTCGGCGTAGCGTTCGGGGGGAAGCCCCGGCGCCATCGGCACATTCCACACCGACTGCTGTGGACCATGATCATCGGCCGCCCCGGTGCCCGGATACCACGGCCATTGATGCATGGAGACGAAGCGGATACGTGGATCGTGTTCGACCAACGCCTGCGTACCGTTGCCATGGTGCACATCCCAGTCCACGATCAGCACGCGGGCACAGTGGTGCTGGGCGATGGCGTAGTGCGCCGCGATCGCGACGGTCCCAAAGATGCAGAAGCCCATGGCGCGATCGCGCAGCGCATGATGTCCCGGCGGGCGGACCGCGGAGAAGCTCCGGAGGGCACGCCCATCCATGGCCATGTCGACCCCATCGAGCACACACCCCACACAGGCTGTGGCGGCATCCCAGGAGCCTTCACTCACCACGGTATCCGGATCGAGCCGTCCGCCGCCCGCCGCAACGAGCGCTTCGACCTGATCGATGTAGGCCGCGTCATGCGCCAGCAGCAGCTCATCACGGGTCGCGTGGCGCCCCTCATGATGCGTCAACGCATGAAACAGGTCGGGGCGATAGCGCAGCGCCCGCGGGATCGCCCGGAGCCGTCCCACATGCTCAGGATGCTCCCAACCGGTATCGTGGCGACCACAATCCGGATGCGAAATCAGCGCCACCATGGAAGCGGCCGCCGCGGTGCCGTCGGCCGACGACGTCGTCACCGCACCGGACGCCGCCGCCGCGACATGATCAGCAGCGTGGACCCGTCGATCGCCCCAGCCGCGTGAACCGAGAGCTCCTCGCGCTGCACTTCAATCCCGCGCAGCTTCACCACGTAGCTCTCGAGGGCATCCACATCGGGGAGCAGCTGCGCCATCGCGGCCTGCTTCACATCACGCACCCGCGTCTCTGGCGACAGCTCCACCTTCACGGCATCCCACGCCTCCGCGCATTGGACGCGCAGCGTCCACACCACCGGCGCTTGATGCGGCGCCAACGTGATGGCCTGCGGACGCGTCCCGAACTGCGTCGCGAGTCGGCTCATGCGGAGGGACCCGCTGGAAGCTCTCCCACAGACGACGCTGGCAGCTCGGCCGGTGCCGGCACGATCACCGCCGGCGGCAAGGTGGACAGGAAGTGGGCCACTTGCTGATCAAAGAGATAGCTGCCGCCGCTGACTGCCGTGCCCGTCTCAACGGGGCGCGCAGCGATCACAATCTCTTCGCCGCCCTGCCCACGCAGGGCCAGATGCGACGCGCTCCGCTTTTCGGGGAAGGCGGTATAAATGCCGCCGCGGGCAAAGAACTGCGTCGCGGCATCGAGCACGGCGTCAACCGACAGGGCGGTCACGCGCTCCTGCAGTTGCCGCGCGGATTGCTGGTGCATGGATCAACACGCTCAGAGAAAGGGCATCCAACGAATACCCCAAATCTGCGCGCCGGTCAGCCGAAACGGCACCGGGCGAGATCACCGGCCAACCGGTCGGCAGCGGCCTGCAGCAGCCGATGCTGCGCCGCCGTCAGCGCCGTCGGGTCGCGGAAATAGACCGCCACGGCCCCAATCGGTACCCCCGCTGCGCGCAGGGGCAGCGCCACCGTGGCCCGGAACCCCAGCTCCGACGCGACCGCTCGCCAGTCAGCCACGGCGGGGTCAGCCTCCACATCCTCCACCGTCACCGTCTGGTCGGAGGCCACCGCCTGTCCGCTGGGCCCCTCCCCCACGCGAATCCGCATGGAGCTGAGCCAACCCCGGTGGGCGATCGGCCACTGCGCCTGCGCCGCCGGGCGGAGCATGGTTCCGTCGGCGTCCAACCCGACCACCAGAGCGAAGGCCGCCCCAACGGCCACGGTCAGATCAGCCAGCGACTGACGCATGGCATCGGCCGCCTGCGGAGCCGTCATCTCCCCGTCGCCTCCGCGGGTCGCGACCGGTTACCCGACCAGCTTCGCGGCCAGGTAGCCCTTGAGCTGGCTCGTGGCGACACGGTCCTGTGCGAGCGAATCGCGATCCCGGACCGTCACGGAGTCATTGCCGGCGCTCTCACCATCCACCGTAATGCAGAAGGGCGTGCCGACTTCATCCTGCCGGCGATAGCGCTTGCCGATCGAGCCCGACTCGTCGTAGTCCACAGGGAAGGTCCCACGCAGATCACTCACAATCCGCTGCGCCATCTCCGGCTGACCGTCCTTCTTCGTCAACGGGAAGACCGCCGCCTTGATCGGCGCAATCGCCGGATGCAGCCCCAGCACCACGCGCCCTTCCGTCTCCCCTTCCACCGCTTCTTCGCGGTAGGCATTCACCAGCGCCGCCAGCGTCACGCGGTCTGCCCCCACCGACGTTTCGATGACGTACGGGACGTAGCGCTTGTTCGCGACCTGATCGAAATACTCCAGCTTCTTGCTGGAAAACTGCTGATGCTGCGTCAGGTCGAAATCGCCACGATTGTGCACCCCTTCGATTTCCTGGAAGCCCAGCGTGCCGCCAAAATCGAAGGTGACGTCAAAGGCCGCGCGCGCGTAGTGCGCCAATTCGCGCGCCTCATGCTGATGGAACTGGAGCCGCTCCGGCGACAGCCCGAGGTCGAGATGCCACTGCATGCGCAGCGCCTTCCACTGCTCGAACCACTCCATGTCGGTGCCGGGCTCGACAAAGAACTGCATTTCCATCTGCTCAAACTCGCGCGTCCGGAAAATGAAGTTGCCGGGCGTGATTTCATTCCGAAACGCCTTGCCGATCTGCGCAATGCCGAAGGGCACCTTCTGGCGCATCGACTGCTGCACGTTCAGGAAGTTCACAAAAATGCCCTGCGCCGTTTCCGGGCGCAGATAGACGATGCTCGCGCTCTCTTCCAGCGCGCCCATGTACGTCTTGAACATCAGGTTGAAGCTGCGCGCCTCCGTGAGCTGACAGGCGTCATGCTGCCCGGGCTGCTTGCTGGGCTTCTGCGGGCAGCGCGCGTCTTCCAGCTTGTCCGCCCGAAAACGCCCCTTGCAGGTCTTGCAGTCCACCAACGGATCGACGAAACCCGCCACATGGCCGCTCGCTTCCCAGGTGCGCGGATGCATGAGGATCGCGGCATCGAGCCCTTCGATGTCATCGCGGGACCGCACCATCGCCTGCCACCAGCGCTCCTTGATGTTGCGCTTGAGCTCCACACCCAACGGGCCGTAATCCCACACCGAGCCGGTGCCACCGTAGATCTCGGAGGACTGGAAGATGAAACCGCGCCGCTTGCACAGCGACACGAGCTTGTCCATCACATCGGGTTGGGAAGCCATAGGATCAGGATCGCGAAAGGTCGGGAAAATCGGTCGCACACAGATGGGCCACGATCTGGGCCCCGTGATCGCGACCATTCTCGATGAAAATGCGGTTCGCCTGCAGCCCTGAGGCGATCACTCCCGCAAGGTAGACGCCCGGGACGGGTGTCGCCATGGTGATGGGATCATGGTCCGGAATACCGGTGGCCGCATCAATGGGAACCCCCAGCGCTTCCAGAAGACCGGTCTCCGGGAGATAGCCAATCATGGTGTACACCTGCGTCGCGGGAAGGCGGTGCGTGCCCTCCGGACCCGCGACCAGCACGCTGTCCGCGTCGATCGAGACGATGCGGCTGTTGAAATGGGCATGGATCGCCCCTTCACGAATCCGGGCCTCAATGTCCGGGCGCACCCACGGCTTAATCTTGGGCGAGAGCGCCGCCCCGCTGTGGACGAGCGTGACGCGCCCACCGGCCCGATGCATATCCAACGCCGCATCCACCGCCGAGTTGGCGCCGCCCACAATGACCACATCCTCGCGCCACGCCTCATGCCCCTCGAGGTAGCCATGACGCACATGCGGCAGTGACTCGCCGGGGACCCCCAGCCGATTCGGTCGGCCGAAATACCCCGTGGCAATCACCACCGCCCGCGTCGCCATCCGATGCGTGCTGCCACTGCGGTGCCGCGTGTGCACCACCCACCGAGGGGCACCCGGCGCGCCATCGGTGTCATCCGAGGCCGGCGTCACCGCCTCGACGGTCTGGAACTGCCGGACGTCGAGATCGTACAGCGCCGCCACCCCGCGGTAGTACGCCAAGGCATCACGCCGCGTGGGCTTCTCGGTCGCAATGAGGAACGGGACATCCCCAATGGCGATCCGTTCCGCCGTGGAGAAAAACGTCATGTACGTCGGATAGCTCGCAATCCCGCTAACAATCGCCCCACGGTCACAGAGCACCACCGACAAGCCGGCGCGGCGTCCGGCGATCGCCGCCGCGAGCCCACAGGGGCCCGCGCCAACGATCACCAAATCAACCGACGCCTCAGAGTCCGCCATGCACCCCAATGATCTGGTCACGCCGAGTGCCGACGCTCACATAGGAGATCGGCGTCTCACAGAGCGCTTCAATCCGATCCAGATAGGCACGGGCCGCTGACGGCAGCGCATCCAGACGTCGCGCCCCCTGCGTGGACTGCTGCCACCCGGTGAACCACTCGTACACGGGCTCCGCCGTTTCCAGCATCTGCAGGTCGGCCGGGAACTCGGTGTGCACCTCGCCATCGACGCGATAGCCGGTGCAGATCGCCAGCTCCGGCAGCGTGTCCAGCACGTCCATCTTGGTCACCGCAAGGCCCGTCAGCCCGTTCACACGCGCGGCATACCGCACCACCACGCCATCAAACCAGCCGCAGCGGCGGGGACGTCCCGTCGTCGCACCAAACTCATTGCCCAGCGTGCGCACCTGCGTCTGCAGCGGCTCGGCGAACTCCGTCGGGAGTGGGCCATTGCCGACCCGCGTCGTGTACGCCTTCACGACGCCGAGCGCCGACTGGATCGCCATGGGAGAAATCCCCACGCCCGTCGCCGCACCACCCACCGTCGTGTTGCTCGACGTGACGAACGGATAGGTGCCGTGATCGACATCCAGCAATGATCCCTGCGCCCCTTCCAGGAGCACTGCAGCCCCCGTCCGGATCGCCCGATGCACGCACAGCCCGACATCCTCCGCCAGCGCGAGCAGCCGCGGCGACAGCGCGGTCAGAATCTCCATCGTTTCATCCACCGACCCACGCACCTCGGCGCCCGCGAGCGCGAGCTGCGCATTGGCGCGCGCCACCCCCGCCTCCACCAGCGTGCGCAGCCGGTCAGGATAGCGCAGATCGAGCACCCGCACGCCGCGGCGCGCCACCTTGTCCTCATAGGCCATGCCGATACCACGCCCCGTCGTGCCAATCGCCTTGCTCGCGGCGCTCGCCTTGTCCATGAGCTTGTGATATGGCATCACGAGATGCGCGCGCTCGCTGACGTACAGGCGCCCTTCCACATCGAGCCCGTCGCGAATCAGCTTGTCGACCTCCACGAAGAGCGTCTCGGGATCCAGGACGACACCGTTGCCGATCGCGCACCGCACCCCAGGGTGCAGGATCCCACTGGGGATCTGGTGCAACACATACGACTTCTCGCCAATGTGGACCGTGTGGCCGGCGTTGGCGCCGCCCTGATAGCGGACGACCCAGTTGGCCTGCTCGGCAAGAACGTCGACGAGTTTCCCTTTCCCCTCGTCGCCCCACTGCGCGCCCACCACCACCATGGTGCGCGTCGTCGAATCGAACATGCGAAATCCTGATGTCGGGCGGCCGGTCCGAAGAGGCCGCACACAAAAAAACGCCCCGCGGGCGATC
>JBEIUK010000303.1:0-2652 GCA_040374415.1 Gemmatimonadaceae bacterium
GCATGGCAGGCTCGACTGTAGCGCATTGTTGTTGCGCTGCCACAACAGTGTGCAAATACCAAGCGAGCTCTGGCATATGAGAAAATTCAAGTGATTGTTTTGCAATGAGTTACTGATCTGACTGTTACAGCAGAGGCTGGCATATTTTTGCGAGCTCAGGCATACGGATTGCATTAGGGATGGTCGTTCGTCCTACTGATGTGTTCGGCTTACCCCCCTATAGCCTGAGGTGTTGTTCCATGTCCGTGTCTTCGCTCGTTCGGTCGTCGATGGTTCGCGCGGCGCCCAAGATGGTCGCTGCGGTGTTCGTCTCAGCGGTGGCCTTCGCGCCGGCCGCCCAGGCGCAGCCCAAGCTTGGCAACTTCACCTACACCGGCGACATCTCGTCCAACGGGACGCTGGGCGGTCAGCAGGTGGGGCCGTATCAGGCCAACCTGGCCGGGTACAGCCCGGCCTTCACCGACCGCACGAACGCCCCCGTCTGGTGTGTGGATTTCGGTCACACCGCGCCGACGACGAACGTGGCGGATTCGTACTATGCCACGGCGCTGTCGGGCTCGGATTTCACGAAGACGCGCGCCGGCGTGGCAACGAATTACAAGAAGGCCGCGTGGCTCATTGAGCAGTACGATGCGGGGGTGGCGAACTTCACCGCCGTGAACGTGCAGGGCACGCTCTGGAAGCTGTTTAACTACAGTGGCGCCGCCCCCACGACGGGCTACACCGATCTGCTGGCGTCGGTGCCGGTCACGATCACGCTCAAGAAGACCTGGTTCGTGATGACCGACGACGCCAGCAAGTGTGCGCCGACGTGCACGGATCTGGTGGACAACCAGGAATACCTGTACACGAGCACGGTCACGCCGGAGCCGAGCACGTATCTGCTGATGGCGACGGGGCTGGGGGTGGTGGGTGTGATGGCGCGCCGTCGCCGCCGCGGCGCCATGACGGCGGTCTGAGCTCCTCGCACCACCGGTAGACAAAAGCACCATGGTCTGACATCGGTCGGCCAGGCAGGTGCCGGGGGGCATGAACGCTTCCCCGATCGATGAACACCCCGTGCGGACGCGAGTCCGCACGGGGTGTGGTCGTTTGGGTGGCTGTTGGGCCACCTCGCCCCTGTGGCCACCCGTCGGCGCTGCCGAGCTCTACTATATAGTATGCTAGAGGCCGCTCCGTCGTGCGTCTGTACGGTCGTCGCGGGAGGCATGACGAGCTCGACTGTAGGATCGGAGTGTCGCACGAAAACAACAGTGTGCGAAGTCAAAGCGAGCTCTGGTATTGAGGAAATCTTAACACATTGATTAATAAGCACTTAAAAAATCCACTATTACAGTAGAGGCTGGTATAATCTGGCAAACTCAGGCATACGGCTTGCACTATGGGGTGGCACAGGGCACACCGCCACTTCCGGCGCGCTCCCCCCACACGATTGAGGCCTCCTGCTATGTCTACCCCGTCGATCTTCCGCCGCACCCGTCGGACCACCGCCACCATGATGGCGGGACTCGCCCTGCTGGCCGTCAGCGCCTTCACGTCGACCGCCAGCGCCCAGGCGCCGGTGGCGGGCAACTTTCAGTGGACCAGCAACGGCACCTCAGGGCAGACGCTGGCAACCAAGGCCGTTGGTCCGTACCGGGCGACTATGTCGGGCTTCACCGCCGCCTTCACCGACCGCACGAACGCGCCGGTCTGGTGCATTGACTTCGCCCATAACACGGGCACCCAGGTCGACACGTACTACGCCACGGCGCTCTCCGGCACGGATTTTACGAAGACGCTGAACGGCACCAAGCTCACCTATCAGAAGGCGGCGTGGCTGATCGAACAGTACGATGCGGGGGTGGCGAACTTCACCGCGATCAACGTGCAGGGGACGCTCTGGAACCTGTTCAACCCGGGCGCGGTGGTGGGTGGCTACACCGACCTGCTCACGTCGGTGCCGGGCACTATCACGCTCAAGAAGACCTGGTTCGTGATGAGCGATAAGGTCGACGGCGGGGAAATCACCAATCAGGAATATCTCTACTCCAGCACGGTGACGCCGGAGCCGAGCACGTACCTGCTGATGGCGGCTGGGCTTGGAGTGGTGGGCGTCATGGCGCGGCGTCGTCGCCGCGGCGCGATCGTCACCGCCTGAGCGGGATCAGGCCGCAGCCATCTGATGTGGTCTCCGGACCGCATGCCCGTCTGACATCGGTCGGACGAACGGTGCCGGGGGGCGCCAACTCTCCCCCGATCGATGCACACCCCGTGCGGACTCTGGTCCGCACGGGGTGTGGCGCTTTGAGGGAGGCGGGGCGTGCTGATCCCGCACCATGGCCAGGCGCTGGAGCGCTGCTGCAGCGGTGCAATGTGGTATTGTTGCAACAGTGCACACATGCCAAGCAGACTCTGGCATTCGACGAATTCTAAATAGTTCAAAAACAATCACTTACATGTTCTAGTGTTACAGTAGAGGCTGGCATCGTATGGCACAGCTCGGCACGCGGATTGCTCTAGGAGGATGGCATAGGTCACACGCTGTTGCCGCTCCTTCTTCCAATCCTACCGAGGCTCGTTCATGTCGATCATGTCCCCGCGCGCTGCGTATCCCGCTCGCCCACGCGTCACCCGTCGCACGGTCGGCCGGGCTGCCGCCACGCTGCTCGC
>JBEIUK010000339.1:0-1671 GCA_040374415.1 Gemmatimonadaceae bacterium
GCTGGGGAGCTGCCCCGCGGTGAACCGCTGATCGCCCATGGGGGTCCCGAAGTAACAGGCGACGCCGATCGGGATGCGCATGCGGTTTTCCATGTACGGGAAGAGCCGTCGGAGCCATGGGCCACAGGCAAAGACGTACGCATCGCCGCGCACCACGGTGCCGTCGTCGAGCACGACCCCATCCATGCGGCCGGACTGGATCGGACCGGGGCGCACGCGGCTGATGATCAGCTTCACGCCTTGATCCTGCGCAATCGCGGCGATGGCCTGCGTGGAGGCGCGGGCGTGGGCCACACCGGCATCGGGTTCGTAGATGGCGGTGGTGATGTCATCGGCTTTGATAACGGGCCACCGCTTCCGCACTTCGTCCCCCGTGAGCACTTCGTGCGGGACGTTATTGGCCTTCCAGAGCTCGACCGTGCGCGTCAGGAACGGCTCACTGGCGGCGCGCATGATGATGTCCCCGGTCTTGTAGAAAAACCGGGTGTGAAAGCGCGGTCCCCATTCGGCATCGAAGGCGCTCCAGCGTTCCATGGCAGTGCGGGCCCATGGGGTCCAGAGGTCACCGGCGGCGCGGTCGCCGTAGGAGGAGCGGATGCCGCGGGTTTCATCGCCACTGGTGGCACGGGAGTTGGCCGGCCCATAGGCGTCGATCAGCGTAACCCGAGCGCCGCGATCCCGCAGGTGATAGGCGGTCCAACTCCCCCACGCCCCGGCGCCAATGACCACCACATGGCCGACCCCGCGGTCACGTGGCGCGCTGCGCGTGATCCCCGCGGCGGGATGAGTGGTGATAAAGCTGTTGCCAGTCGCGCACCCACCGGCGAGCAGCGCACCCGCCCCGACACCGGCCATGCGCAGGAAATCGCGCCGGGCGAGCCCCTCGGCGGGGGTGTCGGTGGTGTCGGCGGCGGCCGCCGACGCGGTCGCGGGGAGTGTAGGGTGCGAGGAATCGGACATAAATGAGACGGGTTGGAGGGGTGCGCGAAAATGCAGGCTGGCGGGACCGGACGCAATTGCGCTGGGTTGGCCCGATGCGCCGCAGGCGGTGGTGGATTTCGCGCAGTGGCATTGCGAGGTTGTGTCCCCTGCGACAGTTTGGGCGCGTATGACGTTTCTGACCTCACTCCCCAGTGCGGGCTTCGCCACCGTGGTGGTGCTCGCGACCCTCAACGTGGCGCGTCCGGCGTTGTCGCCGTTGACCCCATCGTCGTCGTCCGTCGTCCGCGCGACCCCCGTGGCCCATGCGGACCGGGCGCGCGTGGCGCGTGACACCACGCCGCTCTACACCGACGCGCAGGCGACGGCGGGGCTCGCGGTGTTCACGAAGAACTGCGCCGAGTGCCACGAGAAGAAAGATGTCACGAGCGCGGACTTCCGCACCAAGTGGAGCGGGAAGACGGTGTTCGATCTCTATGAGCTGATCCGCACCACGATGCCCGATAGCAACCCAGGGGCCTTGTCGCGGGACGAGTATGCCGCAGCGCTCGCCTACATCCTGAAGCTGAATGGGCTCCCGGCTGGGCCAAACACGGTGATGCCGGATTCCACGGCGATGCGCGCGGCAACGCTTGTGCTGCCGCCACAGAGCCCGTGACCGATTTGGGGCGGTGACGCCCCGACGGTGCGCGTGGTTGATTGGTAGGCCTTGCGGGCTGGCGAAGTATTGAC
>JBEIUK010000291.1:0-2934 GCA_040374415.1 Gemmatimonadaceae bacterium
CACCCCGGCGCTCGCGTAAATGCGCGGTGCCGCGAGGGCGATCGCCGGGTCTTCGCCAAACGCCAGCATCCGGAGCGTCACCTGCGTGATCGCGGGCTGGATGTACTGCGATCCCGCCGCCCCCACCACCAGCCGAACGGCGCCATGATCGAGGATGATTGTCGGCGACATCGTCGAGTTGGCGTAGCGGTTGGTGCCACGCGTCCGCGCATCAAAGTTGGACCCGGCCGAATTCAGGAAGAAGCCGTCGGTGTACACGCCAGAGCCAAAGAGCACCCCCACCGTGGTCGTGGCGGAGACGGCATTGCCGTCGGCATCCACCACGGCCAGATGCGACGTAAAACTGCCGGTGTACGGATCCACCGCCTCCACCACCTCCTGCACAGAGCCGCCAGTGGCCGCCTCATTGCGACCACCCGATCCGGCCCGCGCGCTCCGCGTCGCCGGCGCATACGGATCGAGCGGGGCGCATGACCCCGGCGCCGCCGCACTATCAAAGGCCCACGCATCCCCCACGGCAATCGAATCCGGCGCCGAGGCGCCCATCCGCTGCGCACGCGCGGCCGCAAACCCGGCACTCGCTACCCCGCGGGCCGGGACACTCTGCACGAACGGATCCCCACGGAACCGGTTGGCATCCACACCGGCGATCCGCAACACGTCCGCCAGCTTGACCACCGCGTCCGGCTGCTCGGTGAACCCCCCAGCATTCGCAATGCCACTCTGCTCCGCCATCTGCAGCATCTGCAACACGGCGCTGCCACCCATTGGCGGCGGCGCACCCAACACCGTGTAGCCGCGCCATTCGGTGCACAGCGGACGCATGGACTGCACCGCATACGTATTCATGTCCTTGACGGTGATCAGCCCACCCTGCGCCTTCACCTTGGCCGACAGTCGCTCGGCGATCGCCCCCGTATAAAACGCCGTCGCGCCCTCGGCGGCGATCCGATCCAGGGTCGCCGCCAACTCCGGCTGCACCAGCCGTTCTCCGGGACGCAACGCTTCACCGCGCGGCATGAAGCGCGCCATCGCCAGCGAATCGACTTGCAGCTTGTCCTTCGACGACGCAATCGTCCGCGACAGCAACGGGGACACAATGAATCCCTCGCGAGCCAGCCGAATCGCCGGCGCCATCACCTGTGCGCGTGTCAGCTTCCCGAAGCGCTGCTGGGCCTCCAGCAATCCCGCCACCTGCCCCGGAATCCCCGCCGCCCGTCCCGGACGACGCGCCGCACGCGCCGTATCCGGCTGCGCCCAGAGGGGATCTTCCCCGGCGCGCGGATAAAACGACAGATGCTCCACGCGACGCGTATCGGCCCGATAGAAGGTCATGGCACCGCCACCACCCAGCCCGGTCTGCGACACATCGGTGACGCCGAGGGCGAAAGCCGTAGCCACCGCGGCATCGACGGCATTGCCACCGGCCCGCAGCACTTCCACACCGGCAGCCGTCGCGTCTGGGTGCGAAGCCGCGACCATGCCGCGCTGCCCCTCGACCCGCTTCCCGGACCCTGGTGCTACGGCCGACGGCGCCGCGCCACGCACACAGCCGACCAGCGCCGATGCGGTCATGATCGCCATCGACCCTCTGACGAAACCCTTCACGTCACTCGCTCCGTTGAATGTTCACGCGTGTTGTGTCACAGCGATAACAGCTGGCGCAGCATCCGTTCGGTCAGCCCCCAGACCGCATGCGGCCCCACGGCGTAGGCCGGATAGTGTGACACCACGCCATTCACCTGATGCGCATACTGGATCTGGGAGGCCTGCGCTCGCAGCTGCGCCAGCGGCACCCAGAAGGTAGCCGCCACCTCATCACTTGGCTGGATGCGGACATCAGGCGCCACCAGCGCCACAAAGGGGCGGATCAGCATGGGCGGCAACGTTCGGGTGACCGGGGCCAGATCATCCAACTGCCCCAGCAACCGCCCCGCCGCAAGATCGAGCCCCACCTCCTCCAGCGTCTCCCGGATGGCCGTCTCGGTCAGCGAAGCATCGCCCTCCTCGTGCCGTCCTCCGGGGAAGGCCATATGGCCGCTCCATGGGTCGAGCTCATGCTCCGCCCGCTTGATCAGCAGGAGCTCCGGGGCATCCGTCACCCGGAGCACGGCCGCCACCGCCGCCCGCCGCACCAACGGTCCGACGTCGGCTTCACGCGGCACACGCGTCGCCAGTCGCGCCACCAACGGCGCGAGCTCGGCGTGCGCGAGCGCCGCGTCCAACATGCTCAATCGGCGATCGCGCCGCCGCTCGCCGCCCAATCGCGGAACCCACCGGCGAGCGAGGCCACATTGGTATACCCCATTTCGGAGAGCGTCACGGCAGCGAGCGCCGAGCGGTTCCCACTGGCGCAGCAGAGGACGACCGTGGCGTCGCGCGGGACGCGCGCTTCGATCTGACTCTCCAGCACGCCGCGGCCAATGTAGATGGCGGGCGCGGCATGCCCGAGGTTCCACTCGTTTTGCTCGCGAATGTCGATCAGCACCAGCGGTTCGCCGCCGGCAAGCCGATCCTGCACTTCACGCGCCGTCACCTCGGTGATGACCGCCTTGGCTTCGGCAATCAGCTGCTGGGCAGTTTTCATGACCACTCGTCGGGAGGAGGGAAATACCGCAGGTCCATCACCCCCGGAACGTAGAGCGCCAGCGGTCAGGGGACAACCTTGAACTGTCCCATCATCCCTTCGTCTTCGTGGTTGGAGAAGTGACAGTGGAACATGTAGGCGTTGGCTGTTCGCGAACGTCCACGTCGCAACACGATGCCGCGTAATCGTGTGGGCAACGGTGGTGTGATCGAAGCCCGCGCCATCGCCGGCATGGCGACGATCAGCGCGTCAGCGCGTGCGCCCGGGCGATGTAGGCCTCACGCAGCTGCAGGGTCAGGGGGCCCGGCATCCCGGACCCCACCACCACGTCGTCAATCCGCGTGACC
>JBEIUK010000080.1:0-12101 GCA_040374415.1 Gemmatimonadaceae bacterium
GACATCACCCTTCATCGGGGAGACGGTCACGGTGCGCCCCGTGGAATCCACGCGCGTCTTCTTGGGGAGCTGCGCCGCGTAGGCCTGCGTGACACTGGCCGCGCAGTAGCCGGCGGTCGGTGACGTGCGCGGCGCGTCGGCCGGATTCACCGGCGGGATCGCGGTGCGACGCATGCTGATCGTTTGCCGACCGGCCAACCGGCGTTCGCCGGGGATCGAGAAATCCGGTGTGATGAGTTCGATCTCCTCCCCCGGCACGATCGCCAGCACCACCAACTGCACCGGCTGCTCCAGGGCGACCGTCGCCGTTTCCTTCGTGCGATCAAAGCGCAGCAGCTGCACCCCGAAGTGCTGGGCATCGCCGATCCGTTCGACGCGTTCGGTCGCCGCCTGCGCCTGCGCGGTGGTGGGGTGCGCGAGCACGGTCAGTCCAACGACGAGGGCGAGCAGGGCGGTGGTCGCTGCGCGGCTGGCGATTGACGCGGTCGGTGCGGTGATGGGCATATCGAAAGATACGGCGTCAGGGTCCGTCGCGTTGGACCGGGTCCGTGGCGGCCGGCACCGGTGCGTGCAGCGGGAGCGCGGCCGGCTCCCGACGCCCTTCTCCCAGCGCTTTCGTGATGAACCGCTGCCCTTCCCCGATCCGCTCGACCTCAATGGCGACCGCTTCGATCGATTGCGTGAGCGTAGTGAGGCGGTCTTCGAGTGCGGGCGGCAGCGTTTTCGGGATCGGCGGCGGCCGGCGGAGGAGCCGCCAGGCGTAGGCACCCGCCAGCGGCGCGAGGACGAACAGCCCGACGATGATCGCGAGCGGCGACTCACTGAAGCGCTCGAGTTGCGAGGCCGGGGTGATGGGTGTGGGCACGACCGCCCCGGGGACGGCCGTCGCACGCGCGACCGCGAGATTGGCGTCGGCGAGCTGGCGATCGACGGTGGCCAGCTGTCCGTCGATGGCGCTCATCCGCGCGATGACCCCCGGCTTGGCCGCCTCGGGGGCGGTGTTTCGCTGGAGTGACTGGGAGAGCTCCCGCCGCGTACTCTCCAATCGGTCCTGCTGATTCCGGAGCTCCTTGCGATAGCTCGTAAGGGCGGCGAGCGCGTCGGCGGGGGACGCGTCCTCGGGGATGGCCGGGAGCCCCGGTGCCGTCGGTGACGGCGACGCCAACGGCGACGGCGACGGCGACGGCGAGGCGGGGGGCACGGACACGGTGGGCTGTTGACGCATCGACATAGTGAGAATCTACGCCACGGCCTTCGGCGGGTTTCAGTGCCCGAGGCCCTTGGCCCCCGCACTACGTTTCGGGAGCATGCCCACCCCCGCCGCCCCTCCCCTCCGGATCTGGACCGACACGCTCCTGGCGGTGTTGCTCGTCTCCGGACTGCCGCTGCTCGTGACCTACGTGATGGCGCGGCGCGAAGTGGTGCTCCGGCGGTGGCTCCCGCATCTGTCGGCCTTTGGGGCGGGTACGGTCTTCGGCGCCGCCGTGGGCCATCTCATCCCGGAGTCGCTCGCCGCCGGCCAATCACCCGCGCGCGTGGCGCTCGGGGTCGTCGCCGGCTTTGGGCTCTTCGCCCTCATTGAGCGGGTGCTCGCCGGGCACGACCACGCGCATGCCCACGGCATCCCCCTCGGTGCGCCGTCCGCCCACAACAGCGAGCGCAGCGAAGCCGAATGCGTCCATCTCCACCATGGCGACGGCCATGCGGCGGGCGGCGGCGGGCATCTGGCCCCGCTCGCCTTCCTGGGTGACGCGACCCACAACTTCGTGGATGGGGCGCTGATCGCCGCGGCCTTTCTGGCAAACCCGTCGCTCGGGCTCCTGACGATGATTGCCGTTGGCCTGCATGAGCTGCCGCGCGAAGTCGGGACCTTTGGGCTCTTTCTGCACGGCGGGATTCACCCCATGCGAGCGGTGGCGTACAACGCCATGACCGGGGTGGTGGCGATGATCGGGGCGGCCCTGACGCTGTGGGTCGGCAGTCAGGTGGCGGCGATCACGACGCTCATCCTCCCGGTGGCCGCCGGGACCTATCTGTACATCGCACAGGTGGTGGGGCGCGCCGCGCTCCACACGCCGCACCGGGACTCCAGTCCGTGGCAACGGCTGGGGTGGAGTCTGGCCGGGACGGCACTGGTCCTGCTGGCGCGGTAAGGGCTCCCCGGGGACGCAGCCGGGGCCACAGCCCTTGACCCTCCGGCCGAAATCGGCCATTTATTCAGGCTCACCTCACCAGCGGGCGTCCTTATGGGATCGCCCCTTGGGAGATCCCCTTATGGACGCGTTCCCGCCGGCAATGGGAGCGCATGCAGGAGCTGCTGATGGCGAAGGAAGGCATTCATCCGCCGTACCACCCGGTCGTGTTCAAGGACGCGTCCACGGGTGCAACGGTGATCACGCGCTCGACGATGACGAGCGATTCCAAGATCACGATGGACGACGGGAACACGTATCCCCTCATCCTCCTCGAAATCACCAGCGACTCGCATCCGTTCTACACGGGCACGCAGCGCCTTATCGACACGCAGGGTCGCGTCGACAAGTTCAAGAAGCGCTACGGCCGGTAAGCCACTCGCCCGCCAGGGCGGCTCCATCCCGCACCTCGACTTCGGTTGGGGTGCGGGATTGGTGTTTTCCGGGAGGCGTTCGGCGTACGAGAGGCTGCGCTGCGCTATTCCCCCGGCGGGGCCGTCCCGGTGAGCAGCGCGGTCACGCCGAGGACCGCCGCCGCCAAGAGCAGTTCGGTCAGGACCGACAGCCGTCCGGGGCTCTCCGTTTCGGCGAGCTGGCGTCGATGCCACGCCCCAAGCGCGAGGACGAGCCCCACCACGGCCACTTTGCCGAAGAGCAGCCGCCCGTAGCTGCTGGCAAGGATCTCCGGGATCGTCGCCGTCCCGAAACGCCGCAGCGCGGATCCCAGCCCCGACAGCACCACGAGCGGCGCCGCGATGCCGGCCAGTCGGCTGTAGCGCTGCCATCCGGCGAGCGTGACCTCGCGCGCGACGTCGCGGAACATCCAGAGGAGCGCGCCCAGCCAGAGTCCCATTCCGAGGACATGAACAGCGTCGAGTGCCCGCGCCACCTCGCGTGCCTCATCGGCAGCGGCGTGGCCGAGCCCGCCCATGGCGATCGCCAACGCCACCGCGGCCACGCCACGCAGCAGCAGCGGGGCGCGCAGCAGCGCCAGCAGGGTGCCGAGCACCGCGACGCCTGCCAATAGCCTCCAGCCGCGCCCCCACGCGGTCTGCCGGACCAGCATCGCCACCTCGGCTGTCGACGGGGCGAGTTCGAGCGCGACCGCCTGCGCGGCGAACAGGAGCAGCAGCGCCGTCAGGACCGCGAGCCAGGCGCCGAGGAGGTGGATGCGGCGCGGGACGGCGAGCCGGTCGGTGGTGTGCGGGCCGACGGCCCAGGCGGACGCGCATTCCCCGATGACGAGGGCGGCGCCCAGTGCGAGGGCGAAGCGCCCGGCGTTGGCGCTCAGGTTGGCGACGGCGTCGATCCCCATCTCAGGGGTTCGACGCCGCTGGGGGAATGGGGCGCACGATCCGGTCTCGGCTCCGCGGATTGGGTCGTTCGTGCGAGACAAAGCCGAGGCGCTGGTTGACCGCGATCCGTTCGGCGGGGGTCATGTCACGCCAGAGCCGGATTTCGTCGACGGTGCGTCCGCAGCCGCGGCAGCGCTGCCCGAGATCCAGGATGCACACCTTGATGCACGGCGACTCGGCGGTCGGCGGCGTGGGTTCGTGCGTCATGCGGGTGCCGACCCGGCGGACGCCCCAGTCGCGCTGGCGGTTGAGCGGCCCTCGATGAGGCGCGCAACGAGGTCCCCCACGACAAACCCCAGCAGCGCGCCGGCGACGACGTCGCTCAGGAAGTGGCCGAGGGCGAGGACGCGGGTGGCCGCGCAGCCGGCGGCGAGGAGGAGCCAGAGCCACCAGGCGCGCGGCATGAGGCGGGAGAGCGCGGCGGCGGCGGCGAAGGCGACCATGGTGTGGCTGCTGGGCATGCCGAGTCCGCGGGTGGAGAAGAAATCCTCCGCGTAGGGGCGCCACGCGTAGACGAAGACCTCGGGGTCCGGGCGCAGACGCCGCACAAGCATCTTGCCCAGCTCGGCGACGGCGCCGCCGAGGGTGGGCGCCCAGAGCATGAGCGCGGCGCGTCGGCCGCGAAAGGCGGTTCCGCGGTCGGTGCCGCGATCGGTGAGCCAGAGGGCGGCGGCGACGATCAGCCAGGTGGGGAGGTAGCCCATGAGGCGGAGGAGTCGTCCGAGGTCGCCGTCGTAGATGGTGGGGCGGCGCCAGTGGGCCCAGGCGTAGGCGTCGAGCGTTTGGGCCGCGGCGACGGCGATCGCGGCACCGACCGCGACCAGCAGCCAGCCCTGCCGCGTGCTCGGCGCCGCGATGGGCGCGGGAAGCGCGGCCGCGACGGCCACGGAGGCGGCCTCAGAGGCCGCTGGCGAGCGGGGCGGGACGGCGGACGACATGGTGGAAATCAAATCGGCGGGGGGTGAACGCCGCCAGTTGGTGCCCATATTTCGGGATGCCACGCATTACACGGATTTCCGCAGCACTCGTTGCCCTGAGCGTCCTCACCGCCTGCACCCCCGCCGGCCCGAGCCGCGGGGTGAAACTGGAGCCGCCGCGTACCGTTGCCGCTTTCACCTTCCGCTCCCCCACCGGCGCCCCGATCAGCACGGCCCCGGGCCCCGGACAGGTTGCCGTCATTTTCTTCGGCTACACGCACTGCCCCGATGTCTGCCCCACCACGCTCGCCGACTGGCAGCGCACCAAAGCGAAACTCGGCGCAAAGGCCAGCAAGGTCCGCTTTCTTTTTGTCTCCATCGATCCGGAACGCGATACGCCCGAGATCGCGGCGCGCTACGCCGCCCGCTTCGACCCCAGCTTCATCGGTCTCTCCGGCGATGACGCCACCACCACCGCCATGCTGACCGCCTTCGGCGCCAGCGCCGCTCGCGATACCGCCACGCCAACCACAACCGCCACAGGCTATCTCGTCAGCCATTCGGCGCAGCTCTTTCTCGTGAACGATCGCGGCCAGCTGATCGCGATGTATCCCTTCGGCCTCGGCTGGGACGCGCTCGCCGGCGACCTGGAAGATCTGCTGTGATGACCCCACGCCGCCTCATGTACACGCGCATGCGCACACTCCTGGTGTGCGTCCTGTTCGGCAGCGCACTCACCGCGGCCTGCAGTGGCCGCCCCACCACGCCCAGTGGCCCGCTCACCGTGCGCAATGCGTGGGCCCGCCCCGCCGACTCCGGCGCCACCGGTGGCGCGTATGTCACCCTCACTAATACCGACACCGTGTCGTTGACGCTCACCGGTTGGTACACGCCGCTGGCGGCGCAGACCGACGTGCATGAAACGATGCAGATGGAGGGGATGGTCCACATGATGCCACGCACGGACATCACACTCCAGCGCGACAGCAGTCTCGTGATGGCGCCTGGTGGCGTGCACGTCATGCTCACCGGGCTTACGCGCGCGCTGCGCACCGGCGACACGATTCCGCTCACGGTCACGCTTCGCGAAGGCCGGACGGTGTCGATTGCGGTGCCGATTGCGGTGCCAGTGCGCGACGCCGGAATCACCCCATGACGCCGCGCCTGACCGCCAAACAGGTGGGCTCGATGACCGCCCTGCTGGTTGGGACCGTGGCGGCCACCTGGCTCCTCTGGCCGCGCCCGGATCTCACCATTGAAGTCAACCGCGGCGGTGTCGCCACGGTGATCTCCCCGTATGGCCGCCGATCGCCACTCAGTGACACACTCGTCGTGGGTGGACGCGGGGGACGCCGTACGGTGCGGGTGGTGAACCGCGACACCGTACGCCATCAGCTCGCGCTCTTTGCCGCCGATGCCGGCGCCCAACGTGATTATGTGGTGCCGCCAGGAACGTTTGGTGGTACCTGCTCCGCGCATCCGCGCAACCGACTCACGGTGGTCGTGCGTTAACCGCGCACCACCGTCCCCGCTGACTTCTTCTGCCGCTGAGCTTTGTATGTCCATTGCTGATATCCGCACCGATTACCGTCGGGCCGCACTCACCGATGCCGATGTGCACGACGATCCGATCATCCAGTTTCAGCAGTGGTTTGACGACGCGACCCGCGCCGACGTTCTGGAACCGAACGCCATGTGCCTCGCGACCGCCACGCCGGATGCGTATCCATCAGCACGGATGGTGCTGCTCAAAGGCGTGGATGCGCGCGGCTTTGTCTTCTACACCGATTACCGCAGCCGCAAAGGGCAAGAGCTCGCCGATAATCCGCATGCGTCGCTCTGCTTCTTCTGGCCCGAACTCGAGCGCCAGGTCCGCATCAATGGCGCCGTGCAGCGCGTGAGTCGCGCAGAATCCACGGAATATTTCACCTCGCGCCCACTGCCCAGCCGCATTGGCGCCTGGACGTCGCATCAGAGTGCGACGCTCACGACCCGTGAAGAGCTGGAGGAGACACTCGGCACGATGACGGCACGCTTCGCCGATGGGAACGTGCCACTCCCAGAACACTGGGGCGGCTATCGGGTGGTGCCTGAGGAAATCGAGTTCTGGCAAGGACGCCCGAGCCGGTTGCATGATCGCATCCAGTATTTCCGGAAACAGGGCGGCAGCTGGCAGCGTCGGCGGCTATCGCCGTAACGGTTGTAGCCGTAGGACGGCAGGAACCGGGTGCCCCCCACGGGCATTCGCCCTGCATGACTGATACGACCACCACCACCCCGCCGGCCCGTCCGGCGGTGCTCATTCTGGGCGCGACCGGCGGCATTGGCTCGGCGCTCGCGCGTCGCCTCGCCTCACAGGGGACAGCCCTGTTCCTCGCGGCGCGTGACGAAGCCCGTCTCGCAGCGCTTGGCGACGAACTCGGTGCGCCATGGGCCACGGTCGACGCCGCCGACTTTACGGATGTGGATCGCGTCGCCGACCTCGCCGTCGCGGCGCACGGCACCATCACCGGCGTCGCGAACTGTGTCGGATCGCTCTTGCTCAAGCCGGCCCATCTCACCAAGGCCGAGGAGTTTCAGGCAACGATTGCCGCGAATCTCACGAGCGCCTTTGCCGCGGTGCGCGCGGCGGTACGTATCATGCCGACTGGTGGCAGCGTGGTGCTCTGCAGCTCAGCGGCGGCGCGGTTGGGGCTCGCCAATCATGAAGCGATTGCCGCCGCCAAGGCCGGGGTCCTCGGGCTCGCCCTCTCCGCCGCGGCGACGTATGCCCCGCGCGGGCTGCGCGTGAACGCGGTAGCTCCGGGGCTCGTGCGCACGCCACTGACCACGCGTATCACGAATTCGGCGCCAGCTGCCGAGGCCTCGCGGTCGCTGCATGCGCTGGGCCGTCTCGGTGAACCCGAGGATGTCGCAGGGGTGATCGCGTTTTTGCTGGGCCCCGATGCCACGTGGATTACGGGGCAGTGCTACGGCGTCGATGGCGGCCTGGGAACGGTGCGGAGCAAGTAACCGCGCCGCTTATCCCTTCTTGATGCGCTCCGCGAGGCGCGTCTGGGCGGAGTCAGGCCAGCGCGATCGCGGCAGCGCCTTCCGGGCGGATTCGAGCGTCCGGGTGGCTTCAGCCCACTGTTTGGCGTTGAGATGCACGTTGAACAGCTGGCGCCACGGACCAATGGAGTCCGGATAGCTGCGGGTGAGTGGCGTGAGCTCCGCCACCGCCCCCGTGACATCCTTGCGACGGGCCTTGAGCCCCGCCGACGCAATCGCTCCCATGTAGGGATTGCGCGCGCGGATGGCATCGATCTGCTGGATGGCGAGTTGTTCGTTGCCCCCCATGACCGACGGCGCCATCTGGTAGAACGCGGCAAGAAAGGTGCGCGCTTCAACGTCGTCGGGATCGAGCTGGACCGCGCGTTCGAAGGCCTGCTTGGTCTTTCGCGCCAGCAATGCCTGCGACAACACATTGGCCTTCCGCGCCTGATCACCGTAGGCGCGCCCGAGCCACGACCAGCCGCTCGCGCGCGTGGGGGCCAGCTTGGTCACCTGCTCAAACTCGTCGACGGCTTTCCCCGAGTTTCCGTCGATGAGCTGCTGACAGCCGCGCAGGAAGGCGGCCGATGCGCCAGTGGCACGAGCCAGCGTCTGCTGCATCGCAGCGCGGGCCGCCGTGGCGGTGGCCGGCTGCGTCGCCTGCAGGCACAGCTGGGACTCCGAGAGCGCGGGAGAGACCGTCGCCTGTGCCGAAAGCCGTGGAGCGACACCCAACACCGCGGTGATGTACACCGCGACAACGCCGGGCATTGAAGCGCGAAACATGGTCATGCTCGTCAAATGTTGACCGTCGCGAGGAGTTCCTCGCGCAGCTTGGCATAGCTCTCATGACGACCGGCCGACACGGTTCCCGCAGCGACGGCGTCGCGGATGGCGCATCCTGGTTCCACCAGATGCGTGCAATCGCCGAAGCGACAGGTATTGAGCAGCGGTCGAAACTCCGGAAAACAGGAGGCGAGTTCCACCGGATTGATCCCCCACAGGCCAACTTCACGGAGCCCGGGCGTATCGGCGATGAAGCCGCCACAGGGAGCGGATGCAGCACGGCGCCCACGGTGGTGTGTCGTCCCTTATTCACGCTGTCGCTGATTGCGCCGGTGCGGAGATCCAGCCCAGGGAAGAGATGGTTCATCAGCGAGGACTTCCCCACCCCGGACGGTCCGGTAAGCGCACTGCACCGGTTGGCAATCTCATCGCGCACCTCATCAAGCCCTTCGCCCGTTTCCACACTGGTGAAGTGCACGGGATAGCCCACATCAATGTGTTCCTGAAAGCGGGCGCGCGCGGCGTCCACGCCAATCAGATCCACCTTGTTCACGATGATCCGCGCAGCCAGATCATTGGCCTCCGCAATCACGAGGAACCGATCGAGCATGCGGGGATGCGGCTCGGGACGCGCCGCCGCGAACACCACCAGCACCTGATCGAGATTCGCGACCACGACCCGCTCGCCATACGCCCCACTGGGATTCCGGCGGGCCAGCTGACTGCGCCGCGGATGGATCACTTCGATTGCGGCGGTGACGTCCGGCGCCTCTGGCGAAATCGTGACCCGATCGCCCACCGCGAGTTTGAGCCGCTCACGCCCTTCCTGTTTGAGCCGCCCCCGCAACGACGCAGACACCGTGGCGCCGTCGTCGGTCAGGATTTGCCAGACGCCACCCGTCCCCTGCAGTACCACCCCGTCGCGGAGCACGGCGTCCTCTGTCATGTGGGTGACACACTGTCGGACGCCGGCCGCGTCGTGCGGATCAGTCCATCGAGCGTGGCCTTGACGGTCGCCAACGGCATGGCCCCCAACTGGTGCCGCACCATCGCTTCACTGTTCCCCGTCACAATGAATCCGGTTTCGAGATGGCCGGTGACTTCAGGTTCCCCGGCACTCCATTGCACGAAGAAGAGGTAGGCGCCCCAGGGCGCCGCGCGGTCGCCGGTCGGTTCCGTGAGCAGATCGACGGAGTAGGCGCGCCCATCAATGCCATCGAAGGCCGGCGGACGGCTGTGGACCGCGTGATAGCCACCGAGCGTGCTCTCGTCCCCCTTCGCATGATCCGGGGGATGATGATGTCCGGCGTGCGTGCTCAGCGCGCGGAGCTCCCGCTCACCATCTCGCGCAGAATGTTCCCCGCCATAAACGCGATATTGGCTGGCCGCTCGGCCAGCCGGCGCATCAGATACGGATACCACTGGGTGCCGAAGGGCACGTACACGCGCATCCGATAGCCGTCGCGTACCAACTGTTCCTGCAAATCACGCCGCACGCCGTAGAGCATCTGAAACTCGAAGCGATCTGGGGCGATGCCTTCGGCCTTCGCGAACCGCTTTGCCTCGTTGATGATCACTTCATCATGCGTGGCGATGCCGGGATAGCGGCCATGCTGCATCAGGCGATGCATCGCGGCCACATACTGCTTATCAACGTCCGCCTTGTCCGGGAACGCGACCTCCGCCGGCTCGAGATAGGCACCCTTGCAAATGCGCACGCGGCACTGCAACCGGTTGGCGCGTTCGACGTCATCCAGCGTACGCCGCAGAGAACTCTGCAGCACAATCCCCACTTCATCGCGGAAATCGGGATAGAGCGCCTGCTCGAAGGTGTCCAGCGTCCGATCGGTATACGCACTCGACTCCATATCGAGGCGCACAAATGAGCCGTACTGCTTCGCGCGCGCCAGCACCTCGCGGACCACTTCCACACCGAGTGCATCGGCGATGTCCTGCCCCATCGCCGTCAGCTTCACCGACACATTGGCGTTGAGCTGCCGCGCGTTTATGCGGTCGAGGAGCGTGAGATACTGGCGCCCGGTCTCGCGGGCTTCGGCTTCATTCGTCACGCTTTCGCCGAGAAGATCGAGCGAAGCGCTGATCCCCTTGGCGTTGAGCGCGGCGACGGCCTCGAGTGCGGAGTCAATGGTTTCACCCGCGACAAAGCGGGCGGCCATCTGCCGCGCCATGCCGACATTCCGAATCAGATCAAAGACGCCTTGCTGGCGCGACAGGAACAAGAGTGACGAACGGAGCATATTCAGGCTGAAGAGCGTCAGCGGCGGGACGGGAGCGTCCGTACCTCGTGATCGGGGGAATATACCCGAAGGGGCGCCACCACACGGGCCACCGGCGCCATCGCGCCTCGGCTGAGCGCCTCGTCAAAGACGTTCCAGGTAACGAGCCCATCATCACTCTCGGGCTCAAGAAGCTGCATGGCGAGCAGCCCGAGCCGGTGGGTCGTGGGGATGAGCAGCGTCCCCGACGGGAGCGTCAGCGTGGTATCACGCCAGCGTCCGGTGAGCGACGCCTCCCGATGGCCCTGAAATGGACGCGCGGACATCGCGACACTGTCCACCAGAAACTGCTGCACCGTCGCCGTCATCGCCTCGCGCAGGGTCTCCACCGGAACCCCATGCATGCGGAGGAGCTCGACGGCCTTCGTCCAGCGCGGGGCGAGCACATAGCCGTAGGCGGTGGGGGTGCGTGAGAGGGCGCTCTCGAAGCGGTCCACGACCGGCATCCGCTGCGCAATCACCCGCCCCGTTCGCCGAATGCCGCGCGGCGTCCCCGGCTCGGTACGCAGGGTGCTGTCGGCGAGCCGCTCCAGCACCTCCACCAGCACCGCTGCCGTATCTGGGCGGCTCGTGAAGCGTGCGCGTACGGGCACCGGCGCCGTCAGCCCTGCCCCCGCTGTGCTCTTCGCCGTCCCGGCCGCCGAGTGCGCCAGCACCTCCGCCCGACGCTCGGCGACCAGCGACAGCGCCTCCTGCACGAAGGCGCGGGTGCTCGCCACGCGACGGGCAAAGGGATCGTGCGAGAAGGCCTCACTCAGGATGCTGATCCGTCCGCGCAGGCCGTAGTAGTTGGTGCCATACCGTGGCTTGTGTTCATAGGTGTACCACCCGGACTTGGCGGTGGCGGTCAACGCTTCGCCGCGTCCTCCCGATGCGGCAAAGTTGCCATAGGGAAAGGTCGCGAACGTGTGCCGCGTCTGCATGCGGCGCTGGATTTCCGTGAGGAGCGTGTCGGCGGTATAGAGCCCGAGCGGTGCGGCCGGATGCAGCGACGGCGAATAGGTCAGCGCATACCCATGAAAGCTGCCGTCGGTGGTATGAAGATCCATGAACACATCCGGATCCCACGCATTGAAGGCGGCCAGCGACCCGCGCGTCTCCGGCGCTTCGGCTTTGATGTAATCGCGATTGAGGTCGAAGCCCTGGCCATTCGGACGTTCACCGACCAGCGCCGGGCCGTTTTGCTCCCCACGATTCCGCGCCTGATCGGCGAGCTTCTCGTTGCCATCGGCATTGTAGATCGGCACGACGATGACCACGAGCGAGTCGAGGACAGTGGGGCGACGACTCGCCGACCAATCGCGCAGCAGCGCGAGGATCGCTTCTTTCCCTTCCACCTCGCCGGCATGGATGTTGGCCTGCACATAGACAATCGGCCGGCCCAGTGCTCGTGCGGCCTCGGGCGTCGCCACCTGCGGACGCGACGCAATGAGTAGCGGGAGCTTGCGTCCCGATGGCGATTGCGCGAGCTCCCGCACCGTGATCGGCGCGCCACGGGCGACGAGCGTATCGATGAACGCC
>JBEIUK010000052.1:0-14620 GCA_040374415.1 Gemmatimonadaceae bacterium
ATCTTCAACACCAGCCTCACCTTCGCCGTGTCGGATTCGACGGTGGGCGCGTCGATCGGCGTCTCGCTGACGCTTACGGCAGCCAGCGTCTCCATCACGACGCTGTCAGACGTAACGACGCAGCTCACGGCGGTCAACACGGTGCTCGGCCAGCTCGGTACGGCCCAGAACCGGCTGGCCTTCACCATGAGCAACGTGAAGAATGCCATCGTCAACCAGTCGGCGGCCGAATCGGTCATCCGCGACGTGGACGTGGCGCAGGAAATGGCGTCGTTCTCCAAGAACCAGGTGCTCGCACAGGCCGGTAACGCCATGTTGTCGCAGGCGAACCAGAGTAGTCAGAGTGTCTTGTCACTCTTGCGGTAAGGCATTGGGCACCGGGTATGGTGCCTGATCACCTGTCGGTTTGAACGACACCCGGGGCCAATTTCTTGGCCCCGGGTGCTTCGCCATCGGAGAGTTTGCTATGTCCAATCCAGTCACTTCGTTTTCCGGACTGTCCAGCGGTATTCAGTGGGGCGACATCGTCGACAAGCTGAATGCGGCCGAACAGGCCCGTGAAGTCACGCCGATCACCAAGTCCATCGACCTGGCCGGCAAGCGACGCACCGCCTGGACCGCCTTTCAGACCCAGCTGTATGGACTGAATGACGCCGCGCGTGTGCTCCGAAATGGCTCGGTGGGGGCCCTGACCACCTCGGCAGGGATGAGCCCCACCACCTCCCGCACCCTGTTTTCTTCGACCGCCGGGCTGGTGGCCTCACCCGGTACCTATCAAGTCGAAGTCGCTGCGCTCGCCCAGCAGGAGAAGGTGGGCGGCAATGTCGTCACCGATGTGGCCGCCGCCGCCGGCATCGCCGGGACTTTTACCGTCAATGGCGCGACCGTAACCGTGGCGACCACCGATTCCCTGAACGGGATCCGGGACAAAATCAACGCCACGAACTCCGGGAGCACCCCCTCCGGCGTGACCGCGAGCATCCTGTCCAACGGCGGGACGGCCGGCCGGCTGGTCATCACCGCCTCGTCGCCGGGAGCCAACGGGATCACGCTGACCGATGGCGCCACCGGAACGGCCCGGGAACTCGGCTTCCTGGACACCACCTCCAAGAAAGTCTCGTCCATTAATACGGCGGTCGCCACGGCCCTGGGCCTTGCCCCGCCGCCGGCGCCCGCTTCTATAGTAGTGGGCGGCCGGACGCTCACCTTCGATCTCTCCGTGGATTCCCTGACGACCGTGGTGGCGCGGATCAATGCCGCCGGTGGTCAGGCCTCCATCAAGACGGAAGCCAATGGCGGGGGCTCTCTCTATTCCCTCGTCGTCTCCGACAACGTGCAAGCGGTCACCGGCAACAGCGCCAGCGCCGCGGTCATCAGCGCGCTGGGACTCACCGCCGGTGGGCGTTCCAGCGTCCAGCAGACCATTGCCACCGCGGTCCTGACCGGCAACGGGGGGGCGCTCGCCTCCGAGAACACCAAGCTCACCAATCTGTCGGTGGCTGGTGTTTCGGCCAACATCTCGGCCGGGGACGCCGTCAACATCCGGGGCACCCGTGGCGATGGGACCGTGGTCTCTGTCGGGATCACCGTCGGCTCGAATGACACCGTCCAGACACTGCTCGACAAGATCAACAGCGCGCCGAGCGCCTTTGGTGGCGGCACGCGAACCGCGACCGCGAGCCTCGGCACCGACGGCAAGATCCGCCTGACGGACGGGACCGGTGGCGAGTCCAAGCTGACCTTCTCCATGGATGTCACCAAGGCCGACGGCACCAGCGGCACCTGGGGTACCACCAGCACCTAGCGCCTGGGGCGCGAACGGGCGGTGGCCGCCGGCTCGAACGCGTCCCTCAAGATCGACGGCGTCTCCTACAGCCGGGCCAGTAACACCGTGGGCGATGTGATCCCTGGCGTGACCCTCAACCTCCAGCAGGCAGAGGCCGGGACGACGGTATCATTCCAGGTGAGCCGGGATACCGCGACCATCACGGCATCCATCAACAAGATGGTCAACGCCTATAATTCGACCTTCGACTACTTTGATGCGCAGCGGAAGGATCCCACGCAGCCGTTGTACGGGAACCCGACCATGCGGGCGATCATGAGCACCATGACCGACGCGCTGCGCACCGTGGTCTCCAGCAACTCCGTCTATACCGCGGGGTCCATTGCCGGCATGACGCTCGATCGGTCTGGCCACCTGCAACTGGATACCACCGCATTAACCACGGCGCTGGGCAACAAGCCGGATGAACTGGCCAAGCTCTTTGGCTCCGCCGGCATTGGGCAGGCGCTGGTGACCGCGACCGACAAGGCGACGGCGTTTGGTACAGGTACCCTCGCCACGCAGCTCACCAGCATCGACAACAGCGTCGCGACCATGAAGTCGCGGCAGACCGTGGCGCAGCGGCGCGTGGACGACTCCAAGAAGCAGTTGACGGCCCGCTTCACCGCCATGGAACAGATGCTGTCGAAGATTCAGTCGCAGAGCACAGCGCTTTCCAAATTGGCCACGATGTCGAACTAAAGGTTTCTGGGGACCGGTCGATATTGGGTAGTGTCCGATAGATCCCCCGAACCTGACGCCTCTCTATGACCTACGCTCGCCAAGCCAACAGCTACCGTGAAATGGAAGTGATGTCCGCGACCCCGGGACGTCTTCTGCTCATGGTCTTTGATCATTTGGCACAACAGCTGATGGTGGCGAAGATGGCGATGGAGCAGAACGACATCGAGCGCCGTACGGTGGCGCTGATGAAGGCGCGTGCGGATGTCGCCGAGCTCCTCTCGTCGCTGGATCTCGAGAAGGGTGGCTCGCTGGCGGCGAACCTCTCCTCCCTCTACCGGTTCGTCCTGGCTGAGCTTACGGACGTGGGCGTCCGCCGCGACCTGAAGATGCTCGCGCAGCTCACCGCGATCGTCTCGACGCTGCAGGATGGCTTCCGTGGCGCCGTGGCGCAGATCGAATCCGGCGCGGCGCGTGGCGCCGCCCCGGCACTGGCCCGTTCGGCCTGAAAGGATCCGGACACCGACCGCTGATCCGTCGATGACGACCCCCTCCACCTTGGCCGAGCTGGCGCAGCACCTCGATCGCATCGAGGCGTTGGGCCGTGAGTGCCTGCAGCTGCTGGATCAGGATACGGATCTGGCGGTGATCGAGGGGATTCTGGCGGAGCGGCAGGCGTTGATCGACGGCCTGTCCCGGTATCAGAGCGCGCTCGGCGCGCTGGCGAACGGACCGACGGACGCGCCGGTTCGCGTCGCCTTTGATGCGGTGCAGGCCGGGACGGCCGCCCTGGCAGCGCGCGCGGCGCAGGAGGTCGAACGGCTGCGGACCGAGCTGCGCGATCAGAGCGTCGCCGACAACGCCCGTCGGGTCTACGGCATGGCGATGCCCACCCCCATCTCCACGCCCCGAGTGGTGGGCTGAGATGGCGCCCGCCGCCGGCTGGATGCGCGCCGCCGTCACCCACCACGAGATCCTCCTGAGTGATCTCGCGGAGGAGCTGGCCGTGCTGATGACGAGCCGTCGGACCGCCGATGATCCGCTCCGCAGCCTGGTGGAACGGACCCTCGATGACGCCGAAGAGTTCCTGGCGGACGCCTGCGAATGGCTGCCCGAGGCGCCGCGCAATGTGGTCCGCATGGCGCTCCGGGTGGCCGACCGGGTTCAGGAGGTCCGGGCACTCCTTTCGTCCCCGAAAGCGCGTCCGCTGACCGGCGATGAATTGTTTGGTGACCGATGGCCGGTGGGCCTCGTCCTTGAGGAACGGCCCTGATGGTGGACTTATCGGAGTCGGCACCGTTTGATGTCATCCTGCGCGAACGCATCACCGAACTCGCGCAGGCCGAACAGGCGGAACGCCAGCTGCTGGCGGACCCGATCGAACGGCTGCGGCTGGACGCGGCACAGCTGGTGATCGCCCTGGGCGGTCGACCCACCCCCATTGGCGGGGTGGCGGCCTATCTTCCCTCAAGCGACGCCAGCCGGGCCGAGCCCTCGCTGAACATGCTCTACCCATCGCCACCCCCTCCACCAAAGCCGGTGGAGGCCACGGCACCACTTGGTCGAAAAAAACGCTAAAGTTTTTTCGGCCCGGTGCCGATAGTTAGAAGCAGGAGGAGACACCCATGCGTATTCAAGGCAATTCGTACGATCAGCTTCGCTCGATCATCGCCCCGACGCCTGCCGCTCCGGACACCTCGCGCCCCGCGAGCCCGGATGAGCAGACGGCGGATGTTGGCCGTTCCCGGTCGGATTCGGTGCAGTTCTCCGATGCCGCCCGGACCATGGCCAGCCAGGTGGACGCGCAGACCGAGGCCACAATGGACCCGGCGCGCGTCGCAGAGCTCCGCACCAAAGTGTTGACCGGTGCGTACAACTCGCTCGACATGGTGGAGCAGGTCGCCCGGCGCATCGCCGACAGCGGCGACCTGTAGTCCCCGCCGTGTCAGCGATTCCACTGCACGGCGGATTTTCCGTTGGAGCTGGCGTGTCCCCGATCGCGGCATCGGATCGGGGCCCCGTCCGCTTTAGCGTCCCCAGCGGCGACCCCGCTGAGGCCGCGCGCGCAAACGACATTCTGTTTGCCTCGGAAGCGGCGTTGCGCCTGGTCGACAAGGAGCTCAGCGCCTTGTGCGATCTGGAGCTCCCCGACGAGCCACTCGAGTTGGAGCCTGTCGAGCGCGCCCCGGCGTTGATCGAGGCGGCGGCGCAGCATGTGGACGAGGCGCTGGTGACGCTCCGGGAAACCCGGGCGTCGCTGCACGAAGATCTGATGCTCTTGCTGGGTGGCTTCGCCCCGATTCCCGAGCCGATCGTCCGTCAGCTGCGGCAGGCGTCCGCGATGCTCCTGGAAACCGAGGCGCGGCTGCGGGAAGCGACCGGACTCCTCAAGGCGAGCAGCGTGGCACTGTCAGTCGACGAGCCCCCCCTGCACCTGACCTGAAAGATCTCGCGGGTACCTGACCCCCCCGAAGGGTATCCGGAACACAAACGGTTCACGCATCCAGCGTGAACCGTTTGTCGTTTCCAGCCCCTCGGGGCGCCTTTCGCCCCGGGCTCAGTCCGCCAACGGCAGCTGCACGGACACCGACGTCTCACCGGCCTCCCGCGCCCGCACCAACCGCCCGCCGCTCCCCTCCACAAAGGCCGCCGCGATCGCCAGCCCCATGCCAGCACCACGCACCCCGGCCTTCGTCGTGACAAAGGGCTCCCCGGCGTGGTCTTCCACCTCGGGAGCAAAACCTGGTCCGGTGTCCCGCACCGTCAGCTCCACCATTGGCGTGCCCCCCGCGCGGTCGATCGCCACTGCCAGAGCAACCGTCCCCTCGCCCCGGGTCGCTTCGCGGGCATTGTGCACCAGCTCGATCAGCACCTCGATCAGCCACTCGGCGTCCACAGCAACCGTCGCGCGCAGGTCGCCGGACAGCGCGACGGCCGGCACCCCAGGCATCGGGTCCAGCTTCGCCAGCGCCTTTCGCACGATCGGCTCAAGCGGCTGTCGTTCCAACCGCATGCTGCCGGCCCGGGCAAATCGCGCCACCCGGGCGACATAGCTGACCATGGCGTCGGCGGCGCGATGGATCTCCGCGATATCGTCCTGCACCGGTCCTGGTGGAAGATCCGCCAGCAGCAGTTCGCTGTAGGTGCGCATCACCGCCGCATAATTGTTGAGATCATGCGCCATCTTGCGCGCATAGCGCACGATCGGCGTCGGATCGCGTGGCCCGGCGGCATCTCTTTCTGGAGTGAGGGACATGCCGAAAAGAAACGCCGCGTGGGTCGCCCTGACAACCACAGCGCGCTAACGTAGGGGATGGGAGTGTGCGGGACGCGCCCCTGCGACCTGCGCCGTACGATCCTGTCCGCTGTTCACCCACTGGAGCGCTCATGTCCCGCACGCTTGTGACTGCCTTCGCCCTCGCCTCGGCTCTGACGGCCGTGACGCGCCCACTCGCCGCCCAGGCGGTTCCGCCAGTCGCGCAGCAGCTCATGTCGGCGGTCCTGCCGCTCCCGGCGGCCATGCGTGACGGGGCCGGCGTGATGGGGTACAAGGCGGCCGACAAGCTGGAGGTGCTCAAGCCCTCCAAGAACGGCATGATCTGTCTGGCCGATGACCCGGCCGAGGAGGGCTTCCACGTCTCCTGCTACCACGATGGCATGGAGCCGTTCATGGCCCGTGGGCGCGCCCTCCGCGCCACCGGCGTGAAGGGAACCCAAGTCGATACCGTGCGCTTCGCCGAAGTGAAGTCGGGAAAGCTCAAGGTGCCGACGGCCCCCGCCTCGCTCTACCAGATCTTTGCTGGCAAGGATGGCGGCTACGACCCAGCCACCAACAGCGTGAGCAAGTCCCGCTCCACCTTTGTGGTGTATATCCCCTTCGCGACGGAAAAGAGCACCGGGCTCTCTGCGCAGCCCAGCAAGGATGGTCCCTGGCTGATGTTCCCCGGCACCCCGAAGGCGCACATCATGTTCTCTGCAGGCATGTAATCGCATGACGGCCGCGCGACGCGCCGCTGTGACGGCTCCGGACGTCAGTCCGCCGCTCACCCCCCGGCGCGTCCTCGCGGCCGTGGCCGCCCTGCAGGCCGCCGATCCGAACATGGCGGCCGCGATTGATCGCGTCGGCCCCTGCACCCTCCGCCCACGCGCCGAGGGAACGCACTTCGATCATCTCGCTCGGGCCATTGTCTATCAGCAGCTCTCGGGGGCGGCGGCCGCGACGATTTACGGGCGCTTCGTCACGCAATGCGGCGGCAGCGCGCCAACCCCCGAGCAGCTGCTCGCCATCGACGACGACACCCTCCGCGCCTGTGGCCTGTCGCGGGCGAAGGTCGTCGCGATTCGCGATCTGGCCCGCTGCGTCCTGGAAGGGCGACTGCCCATGGACGCCCTCGATCAGATGAGCGATGCGGCCGTGATCGATGCCCTGGTGCAGGTGCGCGGCATTGGGCCATGGACCGCGCAGATGTTCCTGATGTTCCGGCTCTGGCGTCCCGATGTGCTCCCCGTCCTCGATCTCGGCGTCCGCAAAGGGGCACAGGTGATCTACCGCATGCGCGAACTCCCCGACGCGGCACGGCTCGAGCGGGTCGCCCGGAACTGGCGCCCGTGGGCCAGCATTGGCAGTTGGTATTGCTGGCGCATTCTCGATACCAACGACGGCGGCTGGTGACATGACCCCCAGAACGGCACGTCGGACCTTTCGCCGTACCCTGCAGCTGCCGGTGCCGGTCGAGACGCTCTTTGCCTGGCATGAGCGGCCGGGGGCATTCCTGCGGCTCTCCCCGCCGTGGGACGCGCCGCGCATCCTCGAGCAGGTCGGCGGCATTCGCGACGGCGCGCGCGTCACCTTGCAGGTGCAGGCCGGGCCCATCCCCACGCGCTGGCGGCTCACGCATCGCGACTACCGGCAGAACGCGCAGTTCGTGGATGAACTGCTCGAAGGCCCCTTTGCGCATTGGGTCCACACCCACCGGTTTATCGCCAACGGTCCGCAGCAAAGCACGCTGGACGACGAAATCCAGTACGCACTCCCCCTCGGCGCGCTGGGCGATGCCGTGGCCTATCGTTTCGCCGAGGCAACGCTCGATCGCGTCTTCCGGTATCGGCATGCCGTGACGGCCGGGGATCTCGCGCGCCACGCACTCTGGGCCGATCGCCCACGCCTGCGGGTCGCGATTACCGGTGCGACGGGGTTCATTGGCTCGCAGCTCGCGGCCTTTCTCTCCACCGGCGGCCATGAGGTCGTGCGCATTGGGCGCGGCCCGGTCACGCCGGGACGGGTGGACCTGTCGTGGGATCCGATGCGCGGGCAGCTCGACGCCGCCGCCCTTGAAGGGGTCGATGCGGTCATCCATCTGGCGGGCGCGTCGATCGCCGAGCGGTGGTCGGCGTCGCATCGCGCCGCGATCCGGGACAGTCGGGTGCAGGGAACGGCGTTGCTGGCGCGCACGCTGGCATCGCTCACGCGGCGGCCAGCGGTGCTGCTGTCGGGCTCAGCCATTGGGATTTACGGCAATGCGGGCGACACGGAACTGACCGAAACGTCACCGGCCGGCACCGATTTTCTCGCCGACGTCGGCCAGCAGTGGGAGGCCGCAACGGCACCGGCAGAGGCGGCGGGGATTCGGGTGGTGCATCTCCGGACGGGGATCGTCCAGGGGGCGGCCGGTGGGGCGCTGGCGGCGCAGCGGCCGCTCTTCGCCGTGGGACTGGGCGGACGGCTGGGCTCGGGTCGGCAGTGGATCAGTCCAATCGCGCTCGACGATTGGATCGGCGCGGTGCATTTCCTGCTGATGCGCGACGATCTCGCCGGACCGTTCAATCTTGTTGGGCCCGATCCGGTCACCAATGCGGCGTATACGACGACGCTGGCGCAGGTGATGCACCGGCCGGCGCTCTGTCCGGCCCCGGCGTTCGCGCTGCGGTTGGCGCTTGGGGGGGACATGGCCGACGCGACAGTACTGACCAGCCAGCGGGTGCGGCCGTCGCGGCTGCTGGACAGCGGGTTTGTTTTCCGGCATCCGACGCTGGACGCCATGCTCCGCTTCGAACTGGGGGCGTAAGCGTCGGGCGCCGGTGAAACATGGCGGTGGTCCGTTCCGTATTATTCATCACATCCTATGAGCCCGGCCCTACTTGAAAGCGCACTGTTCATCGCCCTGGTGGCGATCGCGGGCGCTTTATTGCTGTCCGCCCTCGGCGTGACGCCAATCGGCACGCGATTCCGTCAGATCGCCAATCGCCGTCGCATTGATCGTGCGGCGGAGCTCACTTGTCCGGTGCATGGTTTGCAGCGCGCGGAGAATCTCGTGCGCCTCCCCACCGGTGAATCGTTGTGTCCACTCTGTTATCAGGAGGCCGTCCATGGCCGCGTCGATTGAAGGACTGATGTCAAACGTTCGGGACTCCATGCGCATGTCAGGCGGTGGCCGCTTTCGCCTCCTGAAAGTCGCGGTGGCCGTGGTGGTGGCGTTCTTTGTCATGCAAAGCACGGTGGCGTATATCGAACCGGGGCATGTCGGCATTGTGATTCATCGGGGCGGTGGCGGCGTGGATCCGCAGCCGCTGGGCCCCGGCTTTCACTTTCGAAATCCTGTGCTGACCGCGATTCAGGAATACCCGACGTACATGCAAACGCTGGTGCTGACGCAGGCGTCCACGGAAGGGTCGCCCAATAACGACGAGATCAACGTCAATTCGGTGGAAGGGCAGCCGCTGTCGCTTGATGTTTCGATGTCCTTTGAACTCAATCCGTCGCGGGTCCCGCAGCTCTATTCCACGTTTCGGACGGATGTGACCACGATTTCGCATGGCTTCATCAAGCAGGCGATCCGGCAATCGCTGCAGGAAGTCGTCGGGCAGGAAGAGATCGCGGCAATTCTCGGTCCGAAGAAGGCCGAAGTGGTGACGCGGACGCAAACGCTGCTGCAGAAGAAGCTCGACCCCTACGGCATTGATGTGAAGCAGTTCACCCTGAATGAGTTCCGTGCGCCGAAGGCGGTAATGGACGCGATCTCCCTCAAGAACGTCATGCAGCAGCAGGCGCTCACGGCACAGAACGAACTGCAGAAGAACACCTTCCAGGCGCAAGGGGACAGCATCAAGGCGGCGGGCCGTGCGAAGGCGATTCTGACCGAAGCGTCGGCGCAGGCGAAGGCGAACGATCTGCTGTCGCGCAGCATTACCGGGACGCTGGTGCAGTATGAGATGGCGAAGCGCTGGAACGGGCAGATGCCGCAGGTGACCGGCGGGGCGATGCCGATGTTGCAGCTGCCTGGTGCCGGGAAGCCGTAAGGTGCCGATGCACCGCCTCACGGATTTACCGGACAGCGCCCGCTGCTGGATCTTCGCCGCCGCATCCCCACTCACTGGGGATGCGGCGACGGCGTTGCTCACCGCCGTCGATCAGCACCTCGCGCGCTGGGCGGCCCACGGCACGCCCCTCGTCTGCGCACGCGACTGGCAGGACGATCGCTTTCTTACGATCGCGGTGGATGAAGCGGCCACCGGCGCGTCGGGGTGCTCCATCGATGGGCTCTTCCGCGTCCTCAACGAACAGGAAGCGCACCTCGGTGTGTCACTCACCGACGGCGCGCGCGTCTACTGGCGCACGGCCGCTGGCACCATCTGTTCCGACCATCGTCCTGCCTTCAAAGCGGCAGCCGCCGCGGGGACAATCTCCGCGGAAACCTCCGTCTTTGATACGACGGTCAGCACGCTGGGTCGACGCCGCATGGCATTCGAAGTCCCGGCAGCACAAAGTTGGCACGCGCGGTACCTCGTCGCACCGGCTGGCGTCAGCACAACCGCGTCAGCGTAAGTCAGCGCAGCCAGCTATCGCGCTGGGCTGCGACAAACGTATCGTCGGTCAGTTCCGGGTGGCGAGCCATCACCTGCGTGATGGCCTCGGCCTGCCCAGGCGATAACCGTTCATTGGTGTCGAGCGTCCAGCTGCCGCGCACCAAACCCTGTCGGCGCAGCACCTCGAGAATGCCGGGGAGACAGCCCACGTACCCATTGGCCGCATCGAAGATCGCGGCATTCGCGGCCGTGAGCGCGGCGCCCTGCGTCAGCCAGGCGCGAGGGATCTCGGTGGCCCCGCTCGCCCGCCACGTGCGCACCGTATCGAGGAACGCGACGGCGCGGTGCGTCCACACCGCCCACTGCCCGAGCAGTCCACCGACGAAGTGCCGCGTGTGGCGACGTCCGCCGGTGTCGACCGGGATATCGGTGAGCAGATCCGGAATGATCGCGTCATCATTGCCGGTGTACAGCGCAATGTCATCGCGCCCCGCCTGCGCAATCGCCTGCACCACCTCGAGCGTGGCATAGCGATCGAAGGGGGCAACTTTAATCGCGACCACATTGGCGATCTCGGCGAACTCCCGCCAGAACGCATACGACAACCGCCGTCCACCCACCGCCGGCTGCAAGTAAAAGCCAAAGAGCGGGATGACATCGGCCACCGCCTGACAGTGCGCGAGGATCTCCGACTCGGAGGCCGCGCGCCACGCGCCGAGGGAGAGCAGCCCGCAGTGGTAGCCAAGCGCGGTCGCGATCGCGGCTTCGCGGACCGCCTGATGCGTGTCCCCTACGAGTCCGGCCACGCGCACGAAGGCCGTATCGGTGCGCGTGGCCAAGGCGGCCGTTGCCGTTTCGGCAGCGAGTTCGAGGACGGGACGATAGAGCCCGACCTGCGGATCGTGAATGGGGAAGCCGGTGGTGTGCACGCCGACGGCCATGCCACCGGCACCGGCCGCCACGTAGTAACGCGTCAACGCGCGTTGATGCCCCTCATCGACGACGCGATGCGGGGTGAGTGCGAGCGGATGCGCGGGGATCACCTGCCCCGCGAGCAGATGCTGTCGCACATTGAACGCCAGCGGATTAGAAGCGGCCATCACGCACCTCATAATGCGTTGGCTTGTGCAACAACCGCCCCTTCGACTGAATCCACCCGACGGCCCAGGCGCAGAGCGTATCGAGTGGCAGCGGATCGTGCGGGAGCGCACAGGCGAGCGCATCGACGTTCGCGGTCAGGGCATCGGGCCCTTCAACGCCGGTGAAGGTCACCGCACGACCGGCGTAGTGCGCCACACGCGCGGCGAGCTCGCGAATCGGAATGACCGGGCCGGTGATGTTGAGCGCCACGGCCGGTGTCTCTGTGCAGGGGCGCGCGCAGGTGAGCGCCCGGAGTGCCAGCCGATTGGCATCGCCCTGCCAGATGACATTGACGGCGGCCGGATCGAGCGACACGGGCTCGCCGGCAAGAATGCGGAGGGCGATATCGGTCGCCACGCCGTAGCGCAAATCGCACGCATAAAAGAGGCGATTGAGCAGCAGCGGTGCGCCCGTGCGCTGCGCCACCGCCGTGAAGACCCGTTCGCGGCCAATACAGGAGGCGGCGTATTCGCCATCCGGCACGAGCGGATCGGTTTCCTGCGAACCGCCATGCGCGATGGGGGTGCGCCCGTACACATTGCCGGTGGAGAAGCAGACGATGCGCGATCCGGCGTAGCGTTCTGCGGCGTGCACGGCGGCAACGACGTTGTGCGACCAGGTGCCAACGGGATCATGCGTTGTGCCGAACTTTTGCCCCGCGAGCCAGAGGACATTGGCGGCATCGGGGAGCGCGGCGACCGCGCGGGGATCGTCCAGCGCCGCGCGCACCACGGTAATGCCGTCGGCGGTCAGCGAGGCGGCGAGCGCCGGCTGCGAAAAGCGCGACACCGCGATCACCCGGCGACCGGTGCCGGCGAGTGCGCGATGGGCCATCCGTGTGAGCGATGGCCCCATTTTGCCGCCGGCGCCGAGGACGATCAGGTCCCCATCGAGTGCACAAAGGGCGTCGCGCGTGGCCGCATCCGGTTCGGCGAGCGACGCCTCGAGGGTGGCGTCGTCGTGCGGGGGGCGCAGCGGCGGTGCCATCCGGTGGCCGCTACTCGCCGGGAACGGGCGCGCCGGCGTCCATCCGAATCCCCAGCTCCGCAGCGAGCGCGCGACGTCCGGCGTCAATGCGGTCCCGTACCAGCTGCTTGAGGGCGGGGATGTCGGCGGAGGTCATCCCCGTGGTGTCCACGGGCTCCAGCACCTGTGCGAGCGCCCGGGCCCGCAGAAAGCGAAAGGTGCCCTTCGCCATGGCGTTGCGCGTCCCGGCGACGGCGATGGGGAGAATGGGGACGCCTGCTTCAATGGCGAGCTTGAAGGCACCGTCTTTGAACGGCAGCATCTCCCAGGTCTTCGAGCGCGTGCCTTCGGGGAAGATCATGATGGAGACCTTCTTCGCGAGGCGATCGCGGCACTGATTGATCGCATCGATCGCCGACTCGCGCTTGCCGCGAATGAGCTTGATGTCGCCGGCCATCTGCATCATCCAGCCCATGCAGGGGATCTTGAACATCGTGTCTTTGCTCAGCCACTTCATTTCCCACGGGAAACAGCTGATCAGGAAGACATCCGCGTACGACTCGTGGTTGGCGACGACCACGTACGGACGTCGCGGATCTGCGAGCTGGCCGCGGGTGCGGAATGTCCAGCGCCCGTTGAGGCGGAGCGCGGTGACCCCGACCAGCCGGAAGGTGCGCCCGGCCGCGTAGCGGCCGGGATCGAAGGGCGCGGTGCAGATGAACACGAGGGCGACGATGGGGGTCCCGATGATCACCATCAGGACCGTTTCCACCCACGCCCACGCGTTCAACAGCATCCCCATCACGCGGTGACGTCCTCAGCGGGGACGGGATCGATGAAGCCACCCGCCTTGTGGGCGCCGTCGCAGAATGGCTTCACCTTGGAGAGGCCACAGCGGCAGAGCGACATCGGCTTCCCTTCCCCGGCGCGGGGCGGAATGACGTTCCCCGCGTGATCGACGAGGCGGATGTTGGCGGCGTCTTCGGCGGAAATGCCGAGGGAGCCATTCTGGCGAACCGTGATGGTGATGGTCATGGGCGGAGTAGACGGTGAGACCGACTCGATGACCGCATCCGGCACCGGGAGCAGCGGAAGTGCGGGCTCCGGGGCCGGTGTGGCCGCTGGGGCGGGAGCCGGGGTGATGAGTGGTGCGCGCAGCGTCGGAGCGGCGTTCGCCACCGACGTTGCGTATCGAACAAGCCGCTGGATCATGGCACTGATCCCGGCTTCGCGGGCACCGAGGCCGATGTCCTTCATGATCCAACGCCCCAGATCCATCGGCAGTGCCATCGTGACGGCCGGTGGCTGGTCGTTGACGGCGGCGAAGACGATGGCCAGCACGGCGGCAATCGTTGGGGAATGCCGGGCGCTGACCGCCGCATAGAAATGCATCGTGCCATCGGCCCGGAGCTCCGGGAAGAGATCGACACGGGTCTGACATTCCGGCACCGTGTACGGGGCGCGGTCGAGCGATTCAATGTGCTCCGGCAACGGCTCCAGCTTGCGGGACCAGGCCAGCAGGGCCGTCATTTTGTCCTCCCGCTTCATGCCGCGGAATTGCTGCAGCGTGCGGGCGAGCGCCTGCGGGAGGGCGTCGTATTGGGGTTCAGTCATGAGCGAATGGAATGGCGGCCAGCGGTCGGGGTCAAGCGGGACCGCTCACGATGTCGCCACCACTGGTGACTCGGGGTTCCCCTGATTGACCCGTAGCCGTTCAAGGCGGAGCTTGTGCCCATGACACCTTGGCAAAGAACATCGGTGCTCGTGGTCGCGCTCCTGCTTGGCGCCTGCGGGCGATCCGGGGCCCCGGCGACGGCGGTCGGGACGCTGGAAATGGACGAATCCGAGATGGCCCTCATGCAGCCGGCGCGGGTGCTCCGGGTGTTGGTGCGCGAGGGCGACCGGGTCCGCGCGGGCGACACCGTCGCCGTGTGCACGATTCCCACGCTCTCCGCCTCGGCCTTGCAGGCGGAGGCCCGGCTGGCGGCGGCCCGCGAGCTGGCGACCGAAGCGACACGTGGCTCCCGCCCGGAAGAGATCGCCCGGGCGACCGCGGAGTTCCAGGCGGTGGAGGCGGAGGCGCAACGTGCGGCCGCCGATCTGCAGCGTCTGGCGCCGTTGGCGGAGCGGGGCGTGGTGAGCCGCCAACAGCTTGATGCGGCGCAGGCGATGGCGCGGACGACGGCCAATCGGCGTGACGCCGCC
>JBEIUK010000323.1:0-2221 GCA_040374415.1 Gemmatimonadaceae bacterium
GGATAAGGCCAAGGCCGCGGCCGAACAGGCCAAGCCGATGGCGGATGCCGCGAATGGCGCCAAGGCGCTCCTGGATATCAACAGCGCGCCGGCGGCAGCGCTCGAGGCGCTCCCGGGAATCGGCAAGGCCTATGCCTCGAAGATCATCGGGGGGCGTCCATACACGAACAAGCTCCAGCTCGTGCAGAAGGGGATCCTCACGCAGGCGATCTACAACAAGGTCAAGGACCTGATCATCGCCAAGCAGTAAGGGCACCGTATTACCTTTCGGTCATGGCCATCACCCTCGCACCGAAACGGGGAGATCAGCGGTCGCGCGCTTGGATTGGCGCGCTGCCGCGTTCCCATATCTGAGTCGGACGGATTGCACACCCGTGGTGTCCTTTTCCGTTTTTCACCGACGACCGAGGTTTTCATGGCGACGCTGACCGCGCCCGAGCAGGATACGACGCAGGACGCATTTCCGATCAATGGCACGGACTACGTGGAGTTCTACGTCGGCAATGCCAAGCAGGCGAGTCACTATTACCGGGCGGCCTTCGGTCACCAGCTGGTGGCCTATCGCGGTCCCGAGACGGGTGTCCGGGACCGGGCCAGCTACCTGCTGCAACAGGGTAAGATCCGGCTGGTGTTCACGACGGCGTTGCAGCCGGACAGCCCGATTGCGGCGCACGTGCATCAGCACGGCGATGGGGTGAAGGACTACGCGCTGTGGGTGGAGGATGCGCGCGAGGCCTACGCGACCGCTGTAGCGCGCGGGGCGATCGCGGTGCAGGAACCCACGGTCATGACCGATGCGTATGGCGAAGTGGTGATCGCCGCTATCGGTACCTATGGTGACACCATCCACTCGCTCGTGGAACGGCGAAACTACCACGGGACCTTTCTCCCGGGCTTCCGTCCGGTGACGCCGCACTTTCAGCCACCCACCGTCGGCCTCCAGTACGTCGACCATTGCGTCGGCAACGTGGAATTGGGACGGATGAACCATTGGGTGTCGTACTATGCCGATGTGATGGGTTTCCGCAATCTCATCACCTTCGACGACAGCGACATCAGCACCGAGTATTCGTCGCTGATGTCGAAGGTCATGGCCAACGGAAACGATCGCATCCGGTTCCCGATTAATGAGCCCGCCTCGGGGAAGAAGAAGTCGCAGATCGAGGAGTATCTCGACTTCTATCATGGCCCGGGCGCGCAGCATCTCGCGCTGGCCACGGATGACATTCTGGCGACCGTTACGGCGCTGCGCGATCGCGGGGTCGAATTCCTGACCGTCCCCACGTCGTACTACGACGAGCTGCAGGCGCGTGTCGGCACGATTGACGAACCGCTCGACGAACTGGCCAAGCTGGGTATCCTCGTCGACCGGGATCCCGATGGCTACTTACTGCAGATCTTCACGAAGCCGGTGGAGGATCGCCCCACGCTCTTTTACGAGATCATTCAGCGGAAGGGCGCGAAGAGCTTCGGCAAGGGCAATTTCAAGGCCCTCTTTGAATCCATCGAGCGCGAACAGGCGCTCCGCGGCAACCTCTGAGGCCACCATGCCTTTCTATCACGCGATCGGCGACATCCCCCGGAAGCGGCATACCGTCTTCCGCCGTCCGGACGGTGGCCTGTACGCCGAAGAGCTCATGGGGCACGAGGGTTTTGTCGGGACCTCCTCGCTGCTCTATCACATCCATCCGCCCACGACCGTGCTGTCCGCCCGCAAGCTCCAGGCATTGCACTGGGAAGCGGACACCGAGACGTCGCTGCGGCATCGCCACTTTCTGACGTCTCGCATCACACCCGGCGGATCGGTGACTACGGATCGCGTCCCGCTGCTCTTCAACAGCGACGTAGCGATGCTGTATGTGGAGCCGGATCGCACCGACGCCTTTTGCTACCGCAACAGTCAAGCGGACGAAGTGGTGTATGTCGTGGAAGGGCAGGGCGTGCTGGAGTCCATCTTTGGGGATCTGCCGTTTCGCGCCGGCGATTACGTCGTGATCCACCGCAACATCACGCACCGGTGGCGGTTGGATCCGGCGGCGGGGCGCACCAAGCTGGTGGTCTTTGAGAGCCGAGGTCATGTCCGGGTACCCTCCCGGTATCGCAATGACTTCGGCCAGATGCTTGAAGGCGCACCGTTTTGTGAGCGCGACATTCGGCGTCCCCAGGCCACGGCGCCACGGGATGAGCGGGGCGAGTTACCCGTGCGGGTGAAGCAGTACTA
>JBEIUK010000322.1:0-2231 GCA_040374415.1 Gemmatimonadaceae bacterium
CGGTTCGACGCTCTACGAAATCACCTGGACGACCGGTAAGGCGTTTAGCTATGACTGGCAGAGCTTCACCCCGCAAAAAACCTTCAGCTACGACGGGGAAGGATGGGGGCTCACGACCGATGGCTCCGCCATCATCATGAGCAACGGTACGTCCAGCATCACGTGGCGGGATCCGCTCACCTTCGCCGCGCAGCGCACGATCAACGTGACTGATCATGGCAATCCCGTCTCGCAGCTCAATGAGCTCGAGTGGGTGAAGGGCGAGATCTGGGCGAACGTCTGGCAGAGCGACCAGATCGCGCGCATCGATCCGGCGACCGGCAATGTGGTCGGCTGGATCGATCTCGCGGGCATTCTCCCGGCCATTGATCGCACCGGCAAGGAAGATGTGCTCAATGGCATCGCCTACGATGCCGCCGGTGACCGGATCTTCGTCACCGGCAAGCTCTGGCCCAAGCTCTACGAGATCCGGCTCAAGCGGCGCAGCTGATCCTCGGCACTCTCCAAAGCATGCGACGCGGTGGTCGTCACTTCAGACGGACCACCGCGTATCGCATCGTGGTGGGGAGTGCGCTGCCATTGGTGCTGAGGGTGATGAAGCTGCTCCGTCCGCTCCCCAGCGCAAAGCGCACGTAGCTGCTCGTCCCACCGGCGAGACTGATCCGCTGCGGCGTGCCACTCACCAGCGCGCGCGTGTTGATGGGATATACCCCCAGCGCCGATCCACCCCCGACGCGGAGCGCGGGGTAAATGCTCCGGAAATTCCAGCCCGGCAGCACGTAGCGCGGATCGAGCACACTGGTGATGGCGGTGCTGAAATCATCGGCCATCAGTGAAACGGTCCATCCCAGCAGATAATCGGCAAACGACGCCGTCCCGCCCACCGCATTGGTGAGGTTCGCGCGTCCGGTGGTGGTCGAATTCACCACCGCGCGGAAGAATGGCGCCTCTCCCGTCACGCCCTGCCGTCCCGCCACATAGCGCAGGAAACTCCAGGTCGCCCCACGCGTCGCGAGCGAATCATTCGGCGCGTACGGCGAGTTAAGCTCGGGATTGATCAGGTACTGGTACAGGCGCGAAAAATTCTGCGCCGCGTAGTTCGTAAAGAACGTGGCCTGTGTGGAGACCTGCGAAAGCCCCAGGTTTTGCCGCGACGTGAAGCCCGTCAACCGGAAATAGAGCAGCTCTTCCGCCACATGGGACAGCCCTTCGTCGAGCCACGTTTCTTCGCTCGTGGCCGCGCCGGTGTTCACATACAGCCGGCGTCCCGCATTGATGAGATGCTGAAACTCGTGCGCGATCGTGCCGAGGTTGAGCGTCGTCACCTCGTCCTTGCTGCGCTTGTTGTTGTTGATCGTGCCATTCGGATCAGGGACGAGCAGATAGAACATTTCCGCTTCGTTCGACCCGGCGCAGCTCCCCAGACTCCCCTTCGACGTTTTGGGATACAGATCGCGCGCGAAGAAGAAGCCACCAATCGTGTAGCTGTTCGTACTCGGTGGGGTGAGCGCGTTGACCGTCTTCGTGTAAAACAGAATGATCTTGCCGCTGCCGCTCATGTTTGACGGCGCCCCGAAGGCGGCGGTATCGATCGGATACACCAGCGTATCGAAGGTTGCCGCGATCGACGCGTATTCGGCGTCGGTGTATCCCCCCGACGGATTCTCGTTGTCGGCGACAATCACCGCGCGCGTCCCGACCGCCACGACCTTGCTGGCACGGTTGTCCGGATTGCTGCACGCCGAGTTGGCGTTGGCGTTGACGGTGAGAGCGTCACCGACCTTGAGATCGGTCGCAAACGCCGACAGCCCGCCAGCCACGCCGACGCTGTTGGCGACCGGCGCCAGCCCGGCGAGCTCACGGCGCTCAAGCCGACGGCGGGCCTGTTCGGCCTCCCGGGGGATACTGATCCGCTGCATTGCTTCGCGGGCGAGCGTTGGCCCGTCCATCCAGGCGCCTGCGGTCATACCGGCGGCCGGCGCGATGGCGAAGGCGCTCCCGTCCCCTGACATCCCCGTACCAGTGGGGGCACTGGAGCCCACGCCATACAGGTCGACCGGCGTGACGGTGCTGAAGAGCGCCGTCGTCGAGATAAGGGTGAGCGCGTATTCCGTGGTGCCGCCGGCGGGGGCGGTCAGGCAGAAGCGGGTGCCATCGCTGGCGGGATCGGGGAGGAGGACGTCGCCGAGGGCGAGGGTGCGCGTGGGGGTTGGTCCACACACCCCGCTCCC
>JBEIUK010000063.1:0-13665 GCA_040374415.1 Gemmatimonadaceae bacterium
GGTGTCGTCATGGGTCAGTGCTCCTGCGCCGCGGGCGCTGGCGGATCATCCTGAAAGGGAAGCAGCGCCGCATCCTGTAACTCGCGGCGGCGCGATGGGGCCCACGTGCGCAGCGTGACGGCAACGAAGACGCCGAAGAAGAGCACCAGCGCGACCTGGGCATAGAACGAGAGCCCGGCATGGGCCATGATGTCAGAGAGCTTCACGGCTGACCTCCCGTCGCGGCGCGTGCGTTTTTCACATCCCGACCCAGTCGCTGCATGTAGGCGACAATCGCCACGATCTGTTTGTCCTCAAGACCGCGAGGACCGCCCTGTTCCACGATCGCTGCGGCAATCGTCTGCGCCTGCGCGCGGGCCATCGCCGGGGCCGTGGTGACCGCGTCGCCATAGGGGACCCCCAGCATCGCCATGGCGTCCACCCGCGACTGAATCCCGTCAAAGTCCAGTGGCGTGGTCAGGAACTCACTGTACGCCGGCATGATCGATTTCGCCGTCACGGCGCGCGGATTCTCGAAGTGCCGCACATGCCAGAGATCGGGATACTTGCCGCCTTCGCGCGCGAGATCAGGACCAATGCGGCGTGAGCCCCAGAGGAACGGATGATCGTACACCGATTCCCCTGGCTTGGAGTACTCACCGAACCGCTCGGTCTCGTATCGGAAGGGCCGAATCATCTGCGAATGGCAATTGAAGCAGCCATCGGCGATGTACAGATCGCGTCCGGCCAGCTCGAGCGGCGTGTATGGCTTGACCGACGCGATCGTCGGCACGTTGGACTTGATCAGGAAGGTGGGAAGAATCTCGAAGAGTGAGGCCACCACCACCGCCAGAATCGTCAGCACCGTGAACAGCAGTGGCGCCCGTTCCCACCCCCGGTGCCACGACGCACCGGTGAGCCGCGCCAGCACGCCGCCCGTAGCCGGCACCGGCGCGCCCGTATATGCGCCGCGGAGTGGTGCTGCCTCAATGACCGGCACGTCATAGGCGGCTGGGCGGCGCGTCCAGGTCATGAGAATATTCCAGCCGAAAATCAGGATCCCCACGATGTACAGCGAGCCACCCACCACGCGCAGCCAGTACATCGGCAACAGCTTCACCACCGTCTCAATAAAGTCCGGATAGGTCAGCCGTCCCGTCGCATCGAAGGCCCGCCACATGAGCCCCTGTGTCACGCCGGCGCTGTAGATCGCCACCACATACAGCACGATCCCCACCGACGCGATCCAGAAGTGCACCGACATGGCGCGCTTGCTGTAGATCTCTGTTTGAAAGAGGCGCGGCAGCAGCCAGTAGATCATGCCGAACGTCATGAAGCCATTCCATCCGAGTGCGCCCGTATGCACGTGCGCAATAATCCAGTCGGTGTAATGGGCCAGCGCATTGACGCTCTTGATGGAGAGCATCGGCCCTTCAAAGGTCGACATGCCATAGGCGGTGATGCCGACCACAAAGAATTTCAGGATCGGATCCTGCGCGACCTTGTGCCAGGCTCCGCGTAATGTGAGCAACCCATTGATCATGCCGCCCCATGACGGGGCCCAGAGCATCACCGAGAAGAGCATCCCGAGGGTCGACGCCCATTCGGGAAGCGCCGTGTAGTGCAGATGGTGCGGCCCGGCCCAGATGTACATGAAGACCAGCGACCAGAAATGCAGGATCGACAGCTTGTACGAAAAGACGGGCCCTTCGGCGGCCTTCGGCATGAAGTAGTACATCAGGCCGAGGAATGGCGTCGTCAGGAAGAAGGCCACGGCATTATGGCCATACCACCATTGCATGAATGCATCCTGCACGCCGGCGTAAATGCTGTAGCTCTTCAGCGGGCCGGCCGGCACCGACAGATTGTTGAAGATGTGGAGAATCGCCACCGTGACGATGCTGGCGATGTAGAACCAGAGCGCCACATACAGATGCCGTTCACGCCGCTTGGCGATCGTGCCAAAGAAGTTCACGGCAAAGGCGACCCATACCACCGCGATCGCGATATCAATCGGCCATTCGAGCTCGGCGTATTCCTTCGCCTGCGTGTAGCCCAACGGCAGCGTCAGCGCCGCGCTCACGATGATCGCCTGCCAGCCCCAGAAGTGGAACCGACTCAGCGCATCGGAGAACATTCGGGCCTTGAGCAGCCGCTGGGTGCTGTAGTAGCAGCCCGTGAAAAACGCATTCCCGGCAAAGGCGAAGATCACGGCATTGGTGTGCAGCGGCCGCAACCGCCCAAACGACAGCCAGGGGGTGTTGAAATTGAAAACGGGATTGGCGAGCTGCAGCGCGATCAGCAGGCCCACCAACATCCCGACCACGCCCCAGAGGAGGGTGGCAAAGAGGAACTTCCGGACGATGGCGTCATCGTACGAGAAGCGGTCCAGCAGGGGCGTCGCCGGCAGCGGCGAAGCAGCGGACACAGACATCAGCAACCTCGGACAGGTCGAAGGGTGAACGACATATCCGGCAACCTGTGTGGTGGACCGCGGCAGCCCCGTCAGGAGGGGGCTGGAATTTCGTCGGGGTTTTCCCGACGAGAGCGCTCGCTCACCACCCCCTCTGCCGATTACCTTTTCGGCCCATGTCTGACTCTGCTCTTTCCCGTCGCGCCTTTCTGGTCGGTCTCGCGGCCCTCCCGGCCGTTGCCCACGCCCTCGCCGCCCCAACGGCCCCGGCCGCTTCCATCGTGGTCTACAAAGACCCGAACTGTGGCTGCTGCGCCCAGTGGGTGAAGCACCTCCGGGGGGCCGGATTCGCCGTGACCGTCCACGACATGACCGACATGACCACGGTCAAGCGGAGCATGGGGGTCCCCGAGGCGCTGGAATCGTGCCATACCGCCCGCGTCGGCCGGTATACCATTGAAGGGCACGTCCCCGCCGACCTGATCACGAAGCTCCTCGCGGAGCAGCCGGCCGGTCGCGGCCTCGCCGTCCCCGGAATGCCAAACGGCTCCCCCGGTATGGAAGGGGCTACCAAGGACCCGTATCAGGTGCTGCTCTTCGACGCGGCGGGGAAGACCCGCGTCTTCGCGTCACGGTGACGAACGCGGCATCGGCCCCGTTGGCCGCCCCGACCGTCGAGCATGCGGACGAAAGCGATATCGCCGCGATCTCCGCGCTCAACACTCTCTTCGCCCCCGACGGCCTCACGCTCCCCCGTTCCGAAGCCTTCGTGACGGCGCACCTGCAGGACTATCAGGTCATCCGCGACGCCACTGGGGCGGTCCTCGGGTGCGTCGCCCTCGATGAATACTCCCCGTCGCTGGTGGAGCTCGTTTCACTCGCCGTCGCCCCATCGGCACAGGGGCGTGGCCTTGGCCGGCAGCTCATTCAGGCCGCCGACACACTGGCCCGCGAGCGGGGCTTCCCGGAAATCTTCGCCATTTCCTTCGCCGACCAGCTCTTCCTGAGCATGGGCTTCCGCGAATCCACGATCGCCCAGTATCCCGAAAAGATCGCCCGTTACGTACAGATCTCCCGTTCCGAGCTTGCACTCGGCCGGAAGTTCTGCTTCACGCGGACGCTGACCGCGGACTGAGCCGGCGGGTCATGGCGGTCTCGGCGATCGGGTGAGCTGATACAACACCACGCGGGCCCCGTGTCCCAGCGCGATCGTATCCCGGGGCACTACCGTCCACCCCATGGCGGTGAATTCCACGCCGGGATTGATCCAGTCGACGCGGTCGGGGCGATACCGGTCCGCCAGCCAAAGCTCCTGTGGTGTTCCAGCCGCCCACGGCTGAAAGCCGAAGTGGCGCGCATCGTCGCCGCACAGGCAGCGCACCATTGGCGCTTCGCCTGCCGGTGCCCCGGCGCCAAGTTGTCCCGCCTGAATCCAGCTGCGGGCTGCCAGCAGGATTGGAAGACCCTGTCGCAGCTGCGCGCCGTCGCGCGCCGTCCAGACCGGGCGCCACGACAGCAGGTCCACGGCTGGATCACGTTCGGTGGTGATCGAAAGCGCCGACGCCATTGTTGGTTGCAGCACATACCCCGCGAGGATGACCAGCACCCCGGCCGTCGCGGCCACTGCCCCGGTCATCCAGCGACGCGGCCAGCTGGCGCCGCGCTCGGCTGCTTCCGCCACGAATGCCCCAAGCAGCGGAAAAACGAAGAGCCAACCGGGCGCCTGCCAATGGGGCAGCCCGCGATTTCCGCCAAGCGTGAGCACCGTGAATACCCCGATGGGGCCCACGGCGACACAGGCGAAGAGCCAATGAGCGGGGGACCGTCGCCCCCGACGGACGCCGTTATACAACGCCATGGCCAGCACGGGGGCGATCCACGGCAGCAGCCAGAGCAATTGGCCCGTGAGGCTCTCCAGCAGGGGCAGCACGCTGGGATGTCGGGGCGCCCCACGCGCTCCCTGAAAGGCAAACGAGGCCCAATGGTGCGTCGCATTCCACCACACCACGGGTGCGCTGGCGAGCAGCACCACGAGCAGCGCCGCCCACGGTCCTGGCGTCCGCCACCAACGGCGCGCCGAGGGATTCGTCAGCATGAAAGCCAGCAGCCCCAGCAGCAGGAGCACGGCATGGTATTTCGAGAGGACCGCACCACCGAAGCAGACGCCGGCGAGCAGCCATCGCGGCAACGCGTCGCGCACCTCCGGGGTCGCATTGTTTGCCGGCGTCAGCAGGGGCTGCAGCACCAACAGCCCGACACTGGCGCAGGCGAGCAATGGTCCATCGGGGAGCACGCTGCTGCCATGCACCACCCCAAGCACCCCACTGACGGCCAGCGCCAGGACGGCGATCCGCGCTGCGAGATCACCGAAGGCAGCCGTGGTGAGCCGACCGATCGCCCACAGCGTGAGCGTGAAGAGGAGCACAAACGGTAGCCGCTCCACCGTAGGGGCCACCGAATGCGCGGCGGTGGCCATCAGTCCGGCGATCCAGAAGTGCAGCGGCGGGTGGTCGAAATAACTCAGGCTGAGCGGTCGCGCGACCGTGACTGCATATGCTTCATCCACACCATATCCCATGATCGTGGCCAGCACGAGCCGCATGAGCGTGCTGATGACGAGCGTCGTTCCGATCGATGGCAGTCGCAGCACGGGTATCGCGAAGCGGATGGCGATCAGGCCGACTGGGTACGCAGGCGACGTTGGCGGCGCCAGCCCAACATGGCGACCATCCACATACCGGTCAGGCTCCATCCCAGCCGCCACACAAAGGTTCGTGTGCGATCGACCATGGCATCTTGATGGGGCAGCGATATCCCATTCCATCGCACGACCGGATTGGTGTACAGCAAGGCGCCATTCGGTCCTTCTGCCACCACGCGGAGGTAGGGCTCACCGGAAGTGGGGACTGCGGTGAGTGACACAGGAGGTGTCGGCTGCGTGCTGGCTACACGAGGGCGGTCCCACCGTTGACTGGCCACGACGGTTCCATTCGCGCCAATGACACGGATCGCGGTGACGGCACCCGAAAGGACGACCGTCAGGGTATCCCCTTGCATGGTCAACGATTCGAGGCGAATGGGCACGGCGCCTTCGTGATGCACGCCCACGGCGCGCCCCTCTCGCAACGCCGCGATGATGGCGGCCGGCGAACTGTCCACCGCGAAGATCCGCGTACGGTTTACGCCGATCTGGCCTGGATCGGTGAGGTTGTGCGAATCGTCACTGGCGAGCAGCCAGACGGGATGGCCTGCGGAGAGCACGGCATCCCAGATGGAATCGGCTGGCGGGATGAAATGATTGAAAACTTCGAGGAGATCAAACCCGGTCAGGCGCGGCAGCATGGACTGATCGGTAGGATCGCGTAATCCAGGATGCGCGATCGCGACCAACGGAGCGCTCGCATGCAGTCGATCGAGCACGAACTGCCGCTGATGGCGACTCTGACCCAGCGGGAAGTCGAGCCATGACGCAGTCGATCCCCCAATCACCAGCGCATGGGACTTCGCGGCGTTCATCCCATGTTCGTACACCGGAAACACGCCAGCTGGCTGCGCCGTGGGGTCGCGATGGTAATCGGAGATGCCAACCACGGCGTATCCACGGGCACGGTAGGCAGAATCGACGGCCGCCGGTACTGCCGACCCATTGGTGAGGCCGCTCCACGCACGCGCATGGGCGTGCAAGTTGGCATCAAACCACCGGCCATGGCTCGCGGTACTTGTCGCATAGGGGTTGTACCACTGCGCCCCGGTAAATGGTTGCTGCACCGGGTCGAGGTACAACGGACAGATGAGATACAGGAGTGCCAACAGTCCCGTCAGCGTGCTCACGCTCACGGAGAGCGCCGGCCTCCAGAAACGGTAGCGGGCGTTGCCGTTACCGGTGTGCGGCAATCGGCTCCTGATGCAGCTGCCGGGCAATCGCGGCGTGAGCGGACCGGGCCATGGCTTTCCGGTCTGGCACTGGGTCAACTCGCGGTTCGATGGTCAACATCACGCCGGCGCCCCGAAGCCCGAGCACCCGCGGCAGATTCGCCACGAGCGTTTCTGTGCCATACCAGCAGAGCGCATCGGCATCGCCGCCCTCGGCGGCGCCCGTCATGGCGATCGGAATCACCGGCGCACCGGCACGCACCGCGGCTTCAAAGAGTCCCGACTTGAAGGGGAGCACCTGACGGCCATCGGTCGTCGTCCCTTCAGGGAAGAGCACCACCCGTTCCCCGCGACGCAGGGCGGCTTCCACCGCCGGCAGCACATTCAGCAGGTCGCGCATGCGGCGCCGATCAATCCAGATGATCCCAAGCGCCTCTGACAACGGGCCGATCAGCGGCCAGTCGCGCACTTCCTGCTTGCCGACGAAGGTGCACCCCCCAGCAGCGAGCATGATAGGGATATCGAGCCAGGAGCGATGGTTGGCGACGATGAGCGCGCCCGTTGGCAGCGTGGGCTGATTCCAATGGCAGCGCACCCCACTCATCCGGACAATCCACCGGCATGCCAACTGCACCCCGCGCTGGGCCACCCGCCGCCGACGCGGGCCGTCGGGATAGAACGCGAGCAGAACGCAGAGCAGGAGCATCCAGCAGGCCGTCCACACCAGCACCACCATCCGCACCACCAGACGCCCCGCGGCACCGAACGGACCGGAGGCGGTGGGGAATTCGGCCGTCCCGGGGGCGGTCCCCCCGAGCGCCGCTGGGCTGACCGCCGGACTCGTCACGAGAAGAGCGCCCGGTGGGTCCGTTCGTCCATATCGGTGAGATCGAGCAGGACGAGGAAATCCGTGGTCCCGAACTCCCGGTCAACGGCCGGCGGACCGCAGACCCGTGCCCCCAGCGAGAGATAGCCATCAAACAGCGCGGGGAGCGCCACCGCGCTGGCGGCCGCTTCCAGCGCATCGGGACGGGCACGTCCGTCATCGGCCAGCGCCCGAGCCTCTGCCCGCGGTCGCACGAGCACCGATTGATGCAGCGCGCCGCGGGCATGCAACGCCATCCATCCCTCGTGGGCCACCTGCGCGTCCGTCCCCCTGCATGGAGCAGCAGCCAAAGAGATACCGCTTGCTGTTCCACTGCATGTAGCGGGCCAGCCCCTTCCAGAGGAGCCGCAGGACTCGGCCGGAGCGGTGTGCAGGGGCCACGCAGGCGCGCCCCACTTCCACCGACTGCTCCATCACCGATCCCGGCATGCCACCCAATTCGAAGAGCGTCGCGCTGTAGAAGCCAAAGCGCGTCGCCGCCATCACCGCGGTCTGGAGCCGGTAGGTCCCGACCACCTCGCCAGTCTCGCGATGGCAGATCATGAGGTGATGGAACCAGGGATCGCGGGCGTCGGCATCCAGCCCGGAGGTCGCGGACTCTGCCAGCCCTTCGCCGAGCTCTTCGTTGAAGACCCGAAAGCGGAGTGCCTGCACCGCCTGCAGATCGGCCCAGCTCCAGGCAAAGCGCAGGTCGTAGGCCCCCGCCTCGGTGACGCCCGGCGGGATCGCATCGGCGTGATGCGGGAAAATGGCCTGATCGCGGTAGCTCTCCAGGGTGGGAGCGTCATGCACGATCACAGGAGCGGTGTCTGCAGCGGCGCGGGATACCATGGGCGACTCCGGAAAAAAAGGTCACCGGGAGGCGTGCACCCGGACGGCGGGATGATCACCCGGTACCGTCGCGACACCATCCGGAGCCCTCTACGATTCCGTCCCAACCCCGTCACGGATTCATCACAGCGCCATCGACCACCACCACGCAGAGCGCCCTTGAGGCCCAGACTGGCCCGGGAGCGCACGGGAGGCGACCTTACTCGCAACGGTTTCTGCAGTCTTTCCCTCCCTGGAGTCTCCATGCAGGTCACCTTCCTGCGTCGGGTGCCGCGTCGCGTTGCCCCGGCGGTCGTGCTCCCGCTCGCACTCCTGCTCGCGCTGCAACCCGCTGCCCTCGCCGCGCAAAGCGTTGGCCAGCCCCTGCGCACCGCCGACTACGCCACGCGCGTCGCGCATGTGCGCCAGCTGCTCAAGACCACGCCGCTCATGGATGCCCACAACGACCTGCCGTGGGCGATGCGCGAGTACACCGCCGCGCCGCTCGATGTGGAGGCGTACGACATCAGCAAGCCCACGAAGGGGATGACCGATATCGCGCGCATGCGGAAGGGGAGCATGGGCGGCCAGTTCTGGTCGGTGTACATCCCCGGTGAAATCCGCGATTCTGGCTTCGCGCGCGTCCAGCTGGAGCAGATCGATATCGCGCGTCGCGTCATTGAGCGGTACCCGAAGGATCTGCAGTTTGCGCGCACTGCCGCCGAAGTCCGCGCCGCCCACAAGGCTGGCCGCATTGGTTCATTGCTTGGCATGGAAGGCGGCCACGCCATTGAAAACTCGCTCGGCGCGCTGCGGGCCTATTACGCCCTCGGCGCGCGCTACATGACGCTCACGCACAACGTGACGCTCGATTGGGCCGATGCCGCGAACGATAAGCCGGTGCACGGTGGGCTCACGCCCTTCGGTAAGGAAGTCGTGCGCGAAATGAACCGGCTCGGCATGCTGGTGGATTTGTCGCATGTCTCCCCCGGCGTCATGAGCAACGCCCTCGATGTTTCGGAAGCGCCGGTGATGTTCTCCCACTCGGCGGCCCGCGCGCTCACCGATGTGCCGCGGAACGTTCCCGACTCCATTCTGAAGCGTCTCCCCAAGAATGGCGGGGTGGTGATGGTCACGTTTGTCCCCGGCTTTACGTCGCAGGCGGTGGTGAACTTCGCGGCGCAGGAGCGGGCGGTGCGCGATTCGCTCGCGAAGGCGCTCCCCGGGAACAAGGCGGCACAGGACAAGGCGCTCGACGGGTGGCGCGCCGCACATCCGGCGCCGCGCTCCACCATCAAGGATGTGGCCGACCACATGGATCACATCAAGCAGGTGGCCGGTGCGGCGCATGTCGGCATGGGCGGGGATTTCGACGGCATCACCGAGGTGGTGGAAGGGCTCGAGGATGTCTCGACGTATCCTGCGCTGCTGGCCGAGCTGATGAAGCGCGGCTGGACCGATGCGGAAATCCGCGGGGTCGCCGGCGAGAATGTGCTGCGCGTCTTGCAGCGCGCCGAGCAGGTGGCTGGCACGTTGCAGAAGTCGCGCCCGGCCAGCACCAAGACCATTCAGCAGCTTGATCGTCCCCTGAAGCAGTAATCTCCGCTGTCACTTTCCTGGTGCCCACGTATGTCGCTTGATCGTCGCACATTTCTGAAGCAGTCGGCCGTGTTGGGTGGCGCGCTTGGGCTGGGGTTGCCCGCCGTGGCGCAGGCATTCACCGCCGATGGGGTCCGTCCCCTGGCGTATCGCCCCGAGACCGGATCGGCGCAGCCCAAGCCGCTGCGCATTCTCATTCTGGGCGGCACCGGCTTCATTGGGCCGCAGCAGGTGGAGTATGCCCTCGCCCGCAAGCATGCGGTGACGCTGTTCAATCGGGGACAGACCAATGCCGGAATCTTTCCGTCTGTGCCGCGCATTCTGGGCGATCGCAACGTGGCCAACGGGCACGATGGCCTCAAGAGCGGCACGTGGGATGTGGTGATCGACAATCCCACGCGGAACCCCGCTTGGGTGCGTGGCGCCGGTGAAGCGCTCAAGGGACGCGTGGGGCAGTACATCTTCGTCTCGACCATCTCGGTCTTCAGCGATTATTCCAAGCCGGGGATGGACGAGAACGGCCCGCTCAATGCGCCGGCCGATCCGAGCGTCTGGGCCAGCAACGACGGCAAGGACTACGGGCCGAACAAGGTGCGCTGCGAGATGGAAGCGAAGACGCAATTTGGTGAGGATAAGCTCACCATCGTGCGCCCCGGGCTCATCGTGGGCCCCGGGGATCTCAGCGATCGTTTCTCGTACTGGCCCGTGCGTATCGACAAGGGCGGCGAGATCCTCGCGCCCGGCACGCCGAATGATCCGGCGCAATACATCGACGTGCACGACCTGAGCGAGTGGATTGTACGGACCGGGGAGAACCATACGCTGGGCACCTTCAACGCGACGGGCCCGAAGGGACCGACGACGATGGCGGAGATGCTGTATGGCATCAAGTCGGTGACCACGAGCGACGCGCGCTTCACCTGGGTGCCGGCGGATTTTCTGGCGGAGCAGCAGGTGCGCGCCTGGAGCGATATGCCGGTCTGGCAACCGGCCTTCGGGCGCACGGCGGGCTTCATGGCGGTGAACTGTCAGAAGGCGTACGCCGCGGGACTCACCTTCCGTCCGCTGGCGGAGACGGCCAAGAGCACGCTCGACTGGTACAAAACGCGACCGGCGGCGGAGCAGGAGAAGGCCCGGGCCGGTATTGCCCCCGACAAGGAAAAGGCGGTGCTCGCGGCCTGGCATGCCAAGGCGGGGAAGTAACATGACCCAGACGCAACCGAAGCCGCTCCGCATTCTCATTCTGGGTGGGACCGGATTCATTGGTCCGCATCAGGTCGAGTATGCCCTGTCGCGTGGGCATACGGTCACGCTGTTCAACCGTGGACAGACCAATCCCGGATTGTTCCCCACCGTCGAGAAGCTGATTGGTGACCGGAATGCGCCCGATGGCTACGCGGCGCTCAAGGGACGCCGGTGGGATGTCGTAATTGATAATCCCACGCAGATTCCGCGATGGGTGCGTGAGGCGGGTGCTGTGCTCGCGGGGAATGTCGGGAAGTACGTCTTTGTGAGCACGCTGTCCACGTACAAGAATCGTGGCAAGATCGGCATGACGGAGGCGGATACCGCGCTCCTCAACGACCCGGCGCCGCCGGATGCCGAGCCGCCCAAGGCGGCGTATGGGCCGCTCAAGGTCCGCTGCGAGATGGACGCGCAGACGGCCTTTGGCGCGAAGACGCTGATCGTGCGCCCCGGATTGATTGTGGGCCCTGGCGATCTCACCGATCGGTTTTCGTACTGGCCGATTCGGGTGGAGCAGGGGGGCGAGATGCTGGCGCCGGGGACGCCGGAGGATCCCGTGGCGTTTGTCGACCAGCGGGATCTCACGGAGTTCATGATTCGCCTGTGCGAACAGGATGCCACGGGGATTTACAACGTGGTGGGACCGCGCAGTACGTTGACGATCGCCGAGATGCTCTACGGCTGCAAAGCCGTTACCACGAGTGACACGCGCTTCACCTGGGTGGACGCCGATTTCGTGCTGGCCAATAAGCTGCGGCCGTATGCCGACTTGCCGGTGTGGATGCCGCCTCGTGGCGACAGCGCCGGCTGGGCGCGCATGGATTGCAGCAAGGCGAAGGCGGCGGGGCTCACGTTCCGCCCATTGGCCGAGACGGCCCGGGATACGCTCACGTATTACCATGCTCAGACGCCGGAGCGGCAGGCGGCGCTGAAGGCCGGGTTGGCACCGGAGCGTGAGCGCGACGTGCTCGCGGCGTGGCATGCACGGAAGTCCGGAGGCTTGTGATCCGTCAGCGGATGTCGCGGTTGATGGCACGACTGGTCACCGTTGAGGAGCACGAATGGCGCGCCACGTTGCTGGCGTTCGTCTTCTTCTTCTTTTTGTTGGCCAGCTATTTCGTGCTCCGCAGCATCCGCGACTCCTTCGGAGTCGCGGCGGGGGTCGCGAAGTTGCCCTATCTCTTCACGGGCACGCTACTCTCAACGCTGGCGCTACAGCCGGTCTCGGCGGCGCTGGTGGCGCGGATTCCCGTGCGGCGGTTCATCCCGATTGTGTATCGGGGCTTCGGCGCCTGTTTGCTGGGCTTCTTCGCGGCGCTCACCTGGTGGCCGGCGAGTGAAAACATGCTGGCGCCGGTGTTCTATATCTGGACGAGCGTCTTCAATCTCTTTGTGGTCTCGGTGTTCTGGGGCTTCATCTCCGACACCTTCACCAGTGAGCAGAGCAAGCGGCTCTACGGCTTCATCAGCGTGGGCGGCACCGTGGGGGCGATGGCCGGATCGGCGGTGACCGCCATCCTCGCGAAGCCGCTGGGGATGGCCAAGCTCCTGCTGATTTCGGTGGTGATGCTGGAAATCGCCGTGCAATGTGTGCGTCGCTTCCCGGCCAGCTTTCGGACCGAGACGCGGGCGCGTGAAGAGGCCGCTCGTCCCATTGGTGGTGGCGTGCTCTCCGGGATCACGCACGTCCTGTCGTCGCCGTATCTCATCATGATCTGTCTCTTCATGCTGATGTTCACGATCGGGACGACGGTGCTGTATTTCCAGCAGGCGGAAATCGTGAAGGCGGAGTTCGCGGACAAGAATGCGCGGACGGCCTTCCTCGCCCGCATCGATTTCACAGTGCAGACGCTGACCGTCCTGTCCCAGATGTTCCTGACCGGCCGGATCATCAAGTGGCTCGGGGTCGGGATCACGCTGGCCATTCTCCCCGTGATGAGCGTGATCGGGTTCACCACGCTGGGGCTCTGGCCGACGCTCGGGATGTTCGTGGCGTTCAATGTGCTGCGACGGGCGGGGAACTATGCCTTTGCGAGTCCGGGACGTGAGGTGCTCTTCACGGTCGTGTCGCCTGAGGACAAGTACAAGGCCAAGAATTTCATTGACACCTTCATCTACCGCAGTGGCGATCAGATCGGGGCGTGGAGTTATGCGCTGCTGAGTGGTGCGGGGATGGCGGTGCACCACATCGCGCTGATCGCGGCGCCGATGAGTGCCGTCTGGCTCGTGGTGGCCCTCTGGCTGGGGCGTCGCCATACGCGGATGCAGCAGGCGGGGATGGGGTAGGACGCCGATGCCTCTCGAAGTACGTCGCCGCTATCTTCTTGGTATGCGATCACCACGTCTGCTGGTTCTCCTCCTCGCGCTGGTGGCTGCGCCACTGCGGGCACAAGGCACGGTTTCGGTGGTCACCGTCTCCGGTACACTTCAAGATGCCCAGACGCGGGCCGTGATGCCGCTGCGCACGGTGCAGTTGCTCACCGGAACGGATAGCGCGTTTGTCGCGGGGCGCCTGACCAATGATGCGGGCGCCTTCGTCTTCAGTGGGCTGAAGCCCGGCCTCTACATCCTGTCGGTGCGGGCGATCGGCTACATCCCCCGACGACAGCGCCTGCTCGTGGGCGAGCTCAGCGCCTTCCTCGATCTGGGACCACTCCTCATGACGCCGGAGCCACAACGCCTGCAGGGCGTGGCTGTCCGTGCGGCCTCCGATGGCGTCGCGGATCAGTTGGATCGCAAGTCGTTTTCCGTCGCCGACAATATCAGTCAGGCAGGGGGCTCCGTCCTGCAAGCGATGTCGATCGTCCCTGGTGTGACCGTTGCCCAGGACGGCAAGGTCCTGGTCCGTGGCAGCGACAAA
>JBEIUK010000104.1:0-9958 GCA_040374415.1 Gemmatimonadaceae bacterium
CGGGCGGTACGCTGGTGGGCGCCCGCCCCTTCTCTATCAGCGAATTCGCTGCGGTCTTTCTGCGCGACTACTGGCTGGAGTTTGAACTGACCACCGTCTATTTGGTGGCGGCGATCGTGGCCGCGCTGGCGGTCATCCGTGTGAGCCGGCGGTCCCATGGATAAGACGACCCTGCTCCTCTGTCTCGCCGGTGGGCTCTTTGCTATTGGCCTCGCCGGCGTGGTGATCCGTCGCAATGCGCTCGTCATGCTCATGTGCATGGAGCTCATGCTCAATGGCGTGAATCTCAGCTTGGTGACCTTCGCGCAGGACCGCGGCGACATGGCTCCGGCGATTCTCGTCTTTCTGGTGTTCGTGGTGGCCACGGCGGAAGTCGCGCTGGCTATCCCCATTGTGCTGCTGCTCGTGAAGCACCGGCGCTCGCTGGATCTCGGCGACTACGATGTCCTCAAGGGCTGACCGCGCATGACCTCCGGATTTCCGCATCTGCTCGCGGCGATCGCGCTGCTGCCACTGGGCGGGTTCCTGCTCAACGGAACCTTCGCCACGGCGCTCGGCGGGCATCGCTTCAGCCATCGCACAGCGGCGCTCGTGGCCTGCGCCACGCCAATGGCCGCCTTCGCGCTCACCGTGATGGCGTTCTTTCAGCTCCAGGGTCATGGCTTCGACCCGATCGTGGAGCCGCTGTACCGCTGGGCCACGGTGGGCGACTCGTCCTTTGACATCGCCTTCTATTTTGATCGCCTGAGTGCGGTCATGACGCTGATCGTCACCGGCGTCGGCTCGGTGATTCATATCTATAGCACCGGCTACATGCACGACGACAAGAGCTTCGGACGCTTCATGGCGTATCTGAATCTCTTCCTCTTCTTCATGCTGCTGCTGGTGCTGGGCCGCTCCATGCTTGTGCTCTTCGTGGGGTGGGAAGGGGTTGGGCTCGCGTCGTATCTGCTGATCGGCTTCTGGTTCGATGAGCTGGCGAATGCGCAGGCGGGGCGGAAGGCATTCATCACCAACCGCATTGGCGACGCCGGCTTCCTGCTGGGAATGTTCCTGCTCTATCGCGCCTTCGGCACGCTGGATATGGACACCATCAACAGCGCCTTCATTTCGGGCTCCGGCGCAATGGTCTCCGCGAGCCTCGTCGGCCTGCTCCTCTTCGTGGGCGCCACCGGCAAGTCGGCGCAGATTCCGCTCTACGTCTGGCTCCCCGACGCCATGGCCGGCCCAACGCCGGTCTCCGCGCTCATCCACGCCGCCACGATGGTCACGGCGGGTGTGTATCTCATCGCACGCATGGCCGGCATCTATGTGCACGCCCCCGAGGCGTCGCATGTGATCGCCGTGGTCGGGGTGCTCACCGCCTTCTTCGCGGCGACGATCGCGCTGGTGCAGACCGACATCAAAAAGGTGCTCGCCTACTCCACCGTGTCGCAGCTGGGCTTCATGTTCCTGGCGCTCGGTGTCGGAGCCTACGGCGTCGCGATTTTTCACGTGGTCACGCACGCCTTCTTCAAGGCCTGCCTCTTCTTGGGTGCCGGCAGCGTGATTCATGCGCTGGGCGGCGAGCAGGATATCCGGAAGATGGGCGGGCTGCGCACGAAGATCCCGTTCACCTTCTGGACCTTCGTGATTGCAACGGCGGCGATTGCCGGTATCCCGGGCCTCGCTGGCTTCTTCTCGAAAGACGAAATCCTCTGGTACGCCTTCGCCAGTGAAGCGGGGGGCGCGACGTGGCTCTGGGCCATGGCCGCCATGACCGCGCTGATGACGGCGTTCTATATGTTCCGGCTGCTGTGGCTGACCTTCATGGGCCCGTCGCGGATGAGCCATGAGGTTGAACATCATGTGCACGAATCGCCGTTCTCGATGACCGGCGTCCTGATGGTGCTCGCGGCGCTCTCCGCCTTTGGCGGTTACATCCACATCCCGCACTTCCTCGAGCCGCTGCTGCCGCTCCCCGGCGTGCAGGTGGCGAAGGAGCATTTCGAGCAGCCACTGCTCATCGTCTCCATTGTGCTCGCCTTCGCTGGACTGGGGCTCGCGGTCTTCATGTTTGGTGGGCCGGCGTCACGCGCCGAATCGGTGAAGCAGGCGCTGCTCCCGGTGCACCGTCTGCTCTCCGGGAAGTACTTCATCGACGAGCTGTATGAGCGGGTGATTGGCCGGCCGCTGGTCTGGATCTCGGAGCGGGTCCTGCTCCGTGTGGGTGACCAGATGCTGCTCGATGGCTCGCTCAACGGTCTTGCCTCACTCGCGCAGCGCTCCGCCGGACTGCTCGCCCGTGTCCAAAACGGCAGCCTGCACTTCTATATGATGTTCGTGATGATCGGTCTGGCCGGTGCCCTCCTCTGGAGCTGGCGTCATGGGTGAGTCGTCCACCATGGCCACGCTGCTCAATCTGGTCCTCTGGCTCCCCGTGGTTGGCGCCGCACTGCTGATCGCGCTCCGCAACAACGAGCGCGCCGTTCGCGCCACCACGGTGGCGGTCCTTACGGTGCAGTTCGTGCTGACGGCGGTGCTGTACAACGCCTTTGATGGCCAGGTGACTGGCTTGCAGTTCGGCACCGTCGTCCCCTGGATTGCACAGTGGGGGGTGTCGTACCGCATTGGCCTGGATGGCGTCAACGTCCTCCTCGTGCTGCTGACCGGCTTCCTTGGTCCGCTCGTGGTGCTCGGCGCCTGGCGCTCGATCGAGAAGCAGGTCACGCTCTTCCATGTCATGGTGCTGCTGCTGCAGTTCGCCATGATGGGCGCCTTCCTCGCGCAGGATCTCTTCCTCTTCTACGTCTTCTGGGAAGCGATGCTCATCCCGATGTTCCTGATCATCGGGATCTGGGGTGGTGCGCGCCGGAGCTACGCGACGGTCAAGTTCGTCCTCTACACGGCGTTCGGTTCGATTCTGATGCTGCTCGGGGTCATTGCCCTCGTGCAGGTGCTGCAGCAGCAGGCTGGCACGGCGTCGTTCGCCTTCGCCGATCTCTATACCACGAAGATGCCGGTGCAGCTGCAGGTACTGCTCCTCTCCGGCTTCGCGCTCTCGTTCGCCATCAAGGTGCCGATGGTGCCGCTCCACACCTGGCTCCCCGATGCGCACGTGGAAGCGCCGACGGCAGGCTCGGTGATTCTGGCCGGTGTGCTCCTCAAGATGGGCACCTACGGCTTCATGAAGCTTGGCTTCCCGCTCTTCCCAGACGCGACGCGCCTCTTCACGCCGGTGCTGATGACGCTGTCGGTGATCAGCATTGTCTACGGCGCCTGCCTCGCGCTGGTACAGACCGACATCAAGAAGATCATCGCCTACTCGTCGATCAGCCATCTTGGCTACGTCATGCTCGGGCTGCTCAGCCTTGAGCTGGTCGGCATTCAGGGCGCGATCGTGCAGATGGTGAGCCATGGCCTCGTCGCCGGTGGCCTCTTCCTCCTCGTGGGGATGATCTACGAGCGGTGCCACACGCGCGAGCTCAGCGCCTACGGCGGTCTGGCCCGTCTGGTGCCGGTCTTTGGCGTCTTCTTCGTGATCTTCATGCTGGCCTCGGTGGGACTCCCCACCACCAGCGGCTTCACCGGCGAATTCATGTCGCTGCTGGGCGCCTTCTCCGCCGCCTGGCCGCAGCATCTCGATGGCAACAACCTCCCACTCATCCTCGCCATCGTGGCGGTGAGCGGCGTGGTACTCGGTGCGCTGTACATGCTGCGCCTTGCGCTCACCTTCCTCTTTGGTCCGGTGCGCGCGCCGCATCAGCCGTTCACCGACCTCACCGGTCGGGAAGTGGGCATTCTGAGCGCACTGGTCGTAGCCATCTTTGCCCTCGGACTCTTCCCGGACAGCGCCCTGCGTAAGACGGAAGGCGCCGCGAAGCAGTATCAGCAGCTCGTCTCCACCTCCCGCGTCCCCGCCGATGCCCGGTAATCTCACCCTGACGGCCATGCTCCCCGAGCATTTCCTGCTCAGTGGCATCGTGCTGCTCATCATCGCGGAAATCGCACGCAAAGGCGCAAAGCTCGGCCTCTGGATCGGTCTCGCCGCCGTCATCGCCGCGGCCGCCTCGGCCGGATGGCTCGCGGCCAGCGATCTCTCCTCGCAGCCCTTCCCCTGGCACTTCTCCGTCACACCAGCCGTCCTCACCGCGAAAGCGCTGCTCCTCGCGCTGGCGGTGCCCGTCGTGCTGATGGCGCGCACCGAGTTTTCCGACGGCGAATTCAACATTCTGCTCCTGTCGTCGCTCTACGGTCTCTGTCTGCTCCCATCGGCTGACAGCCTGCTTGTGCTCTTTCTCGGGCTCGAGCTCATGGCGATGCCGGTCTATGCACTGATCCTGCTCGCCTTCCGTCGCCCGGAATCGGCGGAATCGGCGCTCAAGTACCTCGTGCTCAGCGGCGCGGCCTCGGCCACCTTCCTGCTGGGAGTTTCGCTGCTGTACGGCAGCACCGGCACGCTGTCGGTGAATGCCTTCGCGCCACTCATCTCGTCGAGTGACCTGATGGCGCGCGCGGCGGTGGTGTGCATGCTGCTGGCGCTCTTCCTCAAGGCCGCGGTGGTGCCCTTCCATATGTGGGCCCCCGACACCTATGAAGGAGCCAGCATCCCGGTGACCGCCTACATGGCGACGCTGACCAAGGGCGCGGTCCTCCTCGCCGCCGTGCAGCTCTTCGGGAACGCGTCGCTCACCGATCCGTCGGCCCGCTATGTGATGGAGCTGATGGCCGCACTGCCGCTCGTCTCGATCGTCTGGGGGAATCTCACCGCGATGCGGCAAACGGGATTCCGCCGCATGATCGCGTATTCCTCGATCGCCCACGCGGGCTACCTGTTCTACGCCTTCCTCGGCACGCCGCAGGGGCGGTGGCAGGCAGTGCTCTTCTATATCGTAGCGTACAGCGCGGCCAATCTGCTGGCGTTCTCCATGATCCCGGTGCACGAGGATGACGCCACGCGCGATCGCCTCGATACGCTGGACGGACTCTTTCATCGCGATCCGATGGCCGCGTCGCTCATCGCGGTGGCCATGCTTTCTCTCGCCGGACTGCCCCCATTCCCGGGCTTCACGGCCAAGTTTGTCATTTTCCGCTCCGTGGTCGCCGCCGGCTTCAGCACCTATGCGTTGCTGGGTCTCTTGGGCAGCTTCCTCGGTCTCTTCTTTTATCTGCGCGTCATCCAGCGGATGTTCATGCGCGAGTCCACCGTGTCCGCTGCCGTCCCGCCGCGCGCGATCACCGGTGTCGGACTCGCCCGCTTGGCTGGCGTGCTCTGTCTGGCAGCGACGCTGCTGCTGACGATTCTTCCGGGATGGATGCTGTGACCGCACCGACCGAACCAAAGCGTGGCGCAATTCTCCTGAATGATCCCGTCCTCAACAAGGGGACCGCGTTTACGAACGCCGAACGTGAAGTGCTCGGCCTGAAGGGGCTGTTACCGCCGCGCGTGATGACGCAGGACGAACAGCTCGCGCGTATTCTCCCGGGCGTTCGCTCCAAGCCGACGCCCATCGAGCAGTACGCCTATCTCGTCGCGCTGCACGACCGGAACGTCACGCTCTTCTATCGCCTCGTGATGGAGCATCTCGAGGAGCTGATGCCGGTGCTCTACACCCCGACGGTCGGGCAGGCCTGCGAAGAGTTCGGCCGGATCTTCCGTCGGAGCCGCGGGCTCTACATCACCGCCGACGACGCTGGCCATGTCGCCGATGTGCTGGCCAACTGGCCGCACGATGATGTCCGCATGATTGTCGTGACCGACGGCGAGCGTATCCTTGGGCTCGGCGATCTGGGCGCGAACGGCATGGGCATCCCCATCGGAAAGCTCACGCTCTACACCGCCTGCGCTGGCATCTCGCCGCATCAGTGCCTCCCCATCACCATCGATGTGGGCACCGATAACGACCGGCTCCGCGAAAGTCATCAGTATATGGGGCTCCGGCAGCCGCGCATGCGTGGCGCGCAGTACGATGCGCTCATGACCGAATTCATTGAGGCGGTGCAGCAGCGCTTCCCGCTCGCCTGCCTGCAGTTCGAAGATTTCGGCAACCACAACGCCTTTGCGTTGCTGGAGCAGTGGCAGGACCGGATCTGCACCTTCAACGACGACATTCAGGGGACCGCGTCGGTGACGCTGGCGGGGCTCCTCTCCGCGTCGCGCATCACCGGTGTTCCGCTCCGCGATATGCGCCTCCTCTTCCTGGGCGCTGGCGAAGCGGGGATCGGTATTGGCGACCTCGTCGTGGAAGCGCTCCGCGAGAAGGGATGGACATCGCCGAAGCGCGTGCGCACTGCTGGTTTGTGGACTCCAAGGGGCTCGTCGTGCAGTCGCGCACCGACCTCGCGTCGCACAAGCAGCGCTATGCGCATGATCATGCGCCAGCCTCGACGCTGCTCGAAGCCGTGGAGTCGCTCAAGCCGCATGCGATCATTGGCGTCTCCGGCACCCCAAGCACCTTCACGCCGGAAGTATTGGCGGCGATGGCACGCAACCACGCGCGCCCCATCGTGCTGGCCTTGTCGAATCCGACCTCGAAGGCCGAGTGCACCGCACAGCAGGCGTATGCAGGGACCGATGGCCGTGCGGTCTTTGCGAGCGGCAGTCCTTTTGCGCCCGTCACCTACAAGGGGAAGACCCATGTGCCGGGCCAGGGGAACAACGCCTACATCTTCCCCGGGGTTGGCTTGGGGGTGATGGTGGCTGAATCAACACGCGTGACCGAAGAGATGTTTGCCGTGGCAGCCCGGACGCTGGCGTCGATGGTCTCGGAGGACGATCTCGCCATGGGACGCGTCTATCCGGCGCTCTCGCGCATTCGTGACGTCTCGAAGGCAATCGCGGTGGAAGTCGCGGCGATTGCCTACGCACGTGGACTGGCCCGTGCGCCGAAGCCGGAAAGCCTCGACGACGCCGTGCAGGCGGCCATGTATCAGCCGGTCTACCCCATGTACACCTAAGACAGCTGGGGATGGCCGGCGAGGCCGGACGCAGCACTTTTCTCAGGACCTTCATCCCCACACGCATGCCCCGTTCCATCCCCACTCTTCTGGTGGCCGCCACTCTTGGCGCGCCACTGGTGGCGCCGGTGACCGCCCCGTTCCTTCCGAGCCTGGTCGCTGTGGCCGGTGCGCAGTCGGCCCCGCGCCCCGATGCCGATCCGCGGATCACGAAGCTGGTCGCAGCGGTCTCGGAAGAGCGGCTCAAGGCAATCGTCACGAAGCTCGCCGGCTTCGGCACTCGCTCCACGCTCTCCGACACCGTCTCCACGACGCGTGGCATTGGCGCCGCTCGGCGCTGGATCTACGACGAGTTCAAGCGATCGAGCGCCAAGCTGCAGGTATCGTATGATCGGCACATGCTGGCACAGCAGGGCCGGATCACCCGCGACGTCGAGCTGGTGAATGTTGTGGCAATCCTCCCCGGTCGGTCCGCGCGTCGCGTCTACGTCACCGGGCACTACGACACGGTGAATCCGCGCGCGCCGATGGTTGGTCCGGGTGCGACGGGCGGGCGAGCGGCCGGTGGTGCGGATCCGCAGATGGCGGGCGGGATGGACCACAATGTCGATGCCCCCGGTGCCAACGATGACGGCAGCGGGACCGCGCTCACGATGGAGCTGGCGCGCGTCTTCGCGGAAAGCGGTATCGACTTCGATGCGACGCTGGTGTTCGTGACCTGGGCCGGTGAAGAGCAAGGGCTCATTGGGTCGATGGCCCATGCGCAGAACCTCGCCGCCGCCAAGACGGTCGTCGAAGCCAACTTCAACAACGATATCGTTGGCGGCAGCCTTGGTGGCAACGGCATCATCGACGGCGAGAGCGTGAAGATCTACGCGCTCGGTCCGGAAGATTCCATGCACCGGTCGCTCGCGCGCTACATCCAGCGCATCGCTGGTGTGTATGTGCCGTCGCATACGATTCGGCTGATGGCGCGTGAAGATCGCTTCGGGCGTGGCAGCGATCACTCGTCGTTCACCGCCTTTGATTTCCCGGCGATCGTCTTCCGGGAGGCCAACGAGAATTACGCGCGGCAGCATTCAGCCGACGACAAAATTGAAGGGGTGGACTTCCGCTATCTCGCGCAGAACAGCCGAGTGAATGCGGCGAGCGCGGCATCGGTCGCGCTTGCGCCGTCGGCCCCCAAGGTCATGACGGAGCGGGGCGCCGCCATGCTCGGTCGTGGGACGACCGGCTACGACGCCGATCTCAAGTGGGTCGCGTCACCGGGTGCGGTGGCCTATCGCGTCTACTGGCGTGATGCCTGGAACAACGACTGGACCCGCAGCCAGACGGTGGGGAACGTGACGCAGCTCGTGCTCCCCAATGTCTCGATCGATGACTACGTCTTTGGCGTGGCTGCGATCGGGGCCGATGGACAGGAAAGCCTCATCAGCGCGTACGTGTCGCCGGTCCGCAAGATGACCGAGGTCAAGATCAAGAAGTAACGCTCACCCCGCCGCTATGCTGAAGACTGCAGCGCTCCTGATTCCGCTGGCCCTCGCGTCCCCGACTGCCAGCCAGGCGCTGCCGGTCTCCTCGGTGGCACCGCCACCACCGGCGGCGACGGTACGGGAATACCAGAAGGAGTTCACCACCTATCCGTTCAGCGATCCCAACCCGATTCCGGTGGTGGGGCGCATCTATCCGTACTTTCGCTTCGATGGCTTCACGCGAACGGCGGAGAAGAAACGCTGGAAAGTTGTAGAGCTCGAGAATGCCTTCATTCGCGTCCAGATCTTGCCGGAGATTGGCGGCAAGATCTGGAACGCCGTCGAGAAGCGCACCGGCCGCTCGTTCATCTATAACAACGAAGTCGTCAAGTTCCGCGATGTCGCCATGCGCGGACCATGGACGAGCGGTGGCATCGAGGCGAACTACGGGATCATTGGCCACACGCCGAATGTGGCGACGCCGGTCGATTACACCACGCGCACCAATCCCGATGGCAGCGTCTCCTGCATCATCGGCGCCCTCGACCTGCTCACTCGCACTCCCTGGCGTCTGGAAGTGCGCCTCGGTGCACAGGACGCGGCTTTCAGCACCACATCCTTCTGGTACAACGCCTCTCCCCTCGAGCAGCCGTATTACTCGTGGATGAATGCCGGCATCCCCGTGCAGGGGAAGCTGCAATTCATCTATCCCGGGACCAGCTATCTGGGGCACAATGGCGAGCACGGTCCGTGGCCGATCGATGCCACGGGACGTGATCTCTCCTGGTATGACCGCAACAATTTCGGTGGCTACAAGTCGTACCATGTCTTTGGACGCGCCACCGACTTTGTGGGCGCTTATTGGCATGAACCCGACTTCGGGATGGTGCGCTATGGCACCCGTGACGACAAAGCTGGCAAGAAGCTCTGGATCTGGGGCCTGTCTCGGCAGGGGATGATCTGGGAGGATCTCCTCACCGATACCAACGGCCAGTATGCCGAAGTGCAGTCCGGCCGGCTGTTCAATCAGAGTGCAGAGCAGAGCAGCTACTCCCCCTTCAAGCATCGTGGCTTCGCGCCGCACACCGCCGATCGCTGGACCGAATACTGGTATCCCGTGGTTGGCACGAAGGGCTTCGTGGCCGCCAGTCGTGTCGGCGCGCTCAATGTCACCCCGCTTGGTGATCGGATCGTTGTCACCCTCTCTCCCACGGTGGCACTCAACGATTCGCTCATTGTGCGCATTGGCGCTCGGCTGCTCGCGAGCCGGTTGGTCACGCGGGCGCCACTCGCCCTCTATGTGGACACGATTGCGCTGCCCGGTGTGAATGCGGCCGCGCGTGACAGCCTGCAGATCACGCTGGGTAGTGATCTGCTCCGCTACGAGGCGGCGGCGAATGCCGGCCAGCTGGCCCGTCCGCTTGATGCACCCGCTGGCTTCGACTGGCAGTCGGCGAATGGGCTCTATCTCAAGGGCAAAGAGTGGCTCCGTCAGCGGGAGTATGCAGCGGCACGGATCGCGCTCGACAGCGCACTCCTCAAGGATCCGC
>JBEIUK010000304.1:0-2627 GCA_040374415.1 Gemmatimonadaceae bacterium
AGCGAGGGGAAGTAGGAGCGACAGAGTCTACGGGACCTGTCGGGTGCTCCCGGGTAGTACACCGGGTCACTCGCATGTGACGGCTGTGCGAGTGCCCTTCGTCCTTTGCCCGGAGTGTGTCGATGACCTCTCAACGCCACCGCATCCTTCGCGAAGGTGCGACGGTTGGGCTGATTGGTGCCACGGTCGTGATCGCCTGGTTTGCCTTGATTGATACCGTCCAAGGGCATTTCTTGGCCACACCACTGCTGTTGGGCACCATGCTGAGTACCGTGTTGGCGTATCAGCAAAGCCTGAGCCCGTCCACCATCCTTCTTGGCTACACGCTACTCCACTTCCTCGCGTTTCTCGGGATCGGCGTCGGCCTCGCTCGCGTGGTCAATGTGGCCGAGCGCGCGCCTGCCACCTTGCTGGGCGCACTCGTGGTCTTCGCCTGCATGGAAGTCGCGTGGTTCGGCATGACGCTCATTCTTGAGCAGGGGTTTGGTTCCCTCATCTGGTGGCAGGTGTTGGTCGCCAATCTCCTGTCGATCTCGAGCATGGCGTTCTATCTCTGGCGCCGACATCCCGCACTCGCGCGCCGCGTCAACGAGGCCACACGCCTGCCCGCGATGTAGCGACGCCGCCCCTCAGTAGCCCCGCTCGCGATCGACCACCCAGCGTGGCAGTTCACCACGGGCCAGGGAGGCCATGCATTCCAGGAATCCCTCCGCCGCCCCGTCGACGGTCGTGAGTCCGGAGATATGCGGGGAGACCATGACCCGGGGATCACGCCAGAGCGGCGAGTCCGTTGGCAGCGGTTCCGTGGCAAAGACATCCAATGCGGCCCCACGCAGCCACCCGGCATCGAGTGCCTCGGGGATGGCGGCCTCGTCCACCACGGTCCCGCGACCGGCGTTCAGCAGCACGGCGCCACGGCAGCAGGCGAGCAGGTCACGCGAGAGGAGGCCGCGTGATGCCGGCGTATCGGGGATGCTGAGAATCACCCAATCGGCATCCGGCAGCAGGGTCGGGAGCGCATCGATGCCGTGCACCGAGGTGAAGGCGGGGTGTGTGGAGTGCCCGCTGCGCGAGACACCTCGGCATTGCACACCAAGCGCCGAGAGGGATGTGGCAATCGAGCGGCCGATATCCCCCGTGCCGACCAGTACGGCGCGCGTGCCAGCCACGCGCGCAATGTCCCGTGGTGCCCATCGGCCCTCGTCTTGCGCGTCCCTGAGCGACCACAGCTGCTGCTGCCAGGCAAACACGCGCGCCACGGCCCACTCGGCGATCATCGGTCCGAACAGCTCTGGCGAGCGCGTCAGCAGGCGCTGAGGCTCCAGCGGTGGGCCCATCAACCAGCCATCCACCCCGGCGCCCGTGCTGTGAATCCACTGCACATTCCCCATACTCGACGCGCGTGGCGGTCGTTTAAAACCGATGTACGTATCGGCCCAGTCCAGATCTGCCTCGGCGATCTCCGTGAAGGGTGCCCCCCGGATTTCGAGGGTGGGCTGGGCCTGCTGAAGTCGCGCACGGAGTTCGGCATGCATGCCCGCGCCAATCACCACGCGGTGCGGAACGAACGGGAGCGAGAAGTCAGGTGCCATCGCGGAGAGCCGGTGAAGAACAAGAAGGGCGCGATAGCGCACGTGTGCCGCACGTGCGCTATCGCGAAGGGAAGCGGCCCAGCTGCTCACCCAGCTGATTGCACCCAAGGACCGTCAGAAAGATGCAGGCGCCGGGAAAAATGGCGAGCCACGGCTCACTGGCCATGGTCGACTGGGCTTGATAGAGCATGTTGCCCCAGCTGGCGGTTGGCGGTTGCACGCCGACGCCGAAGAAACTGAGGGTACTCTCGAGCAGGATACTGCGCCCGACGGCGAGCGTGACGGCTACGGTGGTCGTCGGTACCACCGCCGGGATGATGTGGCGAACGATGACGCGCCACGGGCTGTTGCCGATCGCCCGCGCGGCCTGCACGAACTCGCGGTCGGCGAGGGACTGCACGTCGGCGCGTACCACCCGCGCCGTTTCCATCCATCCCGTGAGGGCAACCAACAGAATGAGCATCAGTAATCCCGGCTCCGTAACGGCGGCACCGAGCATCAGAAGCGGGAGACGCGGAATGGACAGCATGGCGTCGGTCAGGCGCATGAGGAGGTCATCCGCTCGGTGTCCCAGATATCCGGCGGTTGCCCCGATCACGAGGCCGATGCCCGCACTCGCGAGGGCAGCCGCCACGCCCAGGGCGATCGTGATCCGTGCACCTAGCAGCACCCGTGTGAACAGATCACGGCCAAGGTCGTCCGTGCCGAACCAGTGGGCGACAGATGGCGCACCCCGCCGGTGCGCCAGATCCACGGCATCGGCAGCATAGGGTGCCAGATAGGGCGCCGCGCCCGCGATGAGGAGCAGCAGTCCCAGCGGAATCAGCACGCGGACTGATGGGGCCTGGGCACGGACCGCCTCATCACGCACCGTCGCTGCCCTCACGAGGCCACCCGGACGCGAGGATCCACCCATTGGAGAGCCAGATCGGCCACCAGATTGAGCACCATGACCGCCATGGCGCCGCACATCAGAAAGGCCATGAGCACCGGATAGTCCCGCTTGCCGAGCGCCTCGGTGAACAGGCTGCCGAC
>JBEIUK010000313.1:0-2429 GCA_040374415.1 Gemmatimonadaceae bacterium
CGGCACCGATCTCGTGCTGGTGTGGGGGGAAGGGTTCGACAGCGCGATGCTGCCGACCGGCGCGAAGGTCATTCGCCTCGATGGCTTCGCCAGCGCCGATAACGCGCAGGCCGATCTGTTCATCCCGATCAGCATCCAAACGGAACGGTCAGGACACTACACCAACTTCGCCGGCACCGTCTTGCCCTTCTCGGCCTGTTTCCCGCCGGTGGCCACGGTGGCGCATGCGGAAGGGCTCTTTACCGGCGGACTCTTTGCCGGAACCGGGCGGACCGATCTCACGCCGGCCGGTCAGCCGCGGCGGTTGGCGGTGCTGACATGAACAGTGCCGTGAGCGGCAGCGTCATGCCGGATCTCGTAATGGCACTGGTGTGCATCCTGTATGCCATGGCCGTGCTGTTGGGCTTTGGCGGGCTGCTCACCTGGGTCGAGCGGAAGCAGGCGGCGGTGATGTCGGATCGGATCGGCGCCAACCGCGCCTACATCAAGATCCCCTTCACGAACATCAAGCTCATTTGGCTGGGGCTCTTTCACGGCATGGCCGATGGCCTCAAGATGCTGCTGAAGGAGAACTTCAAGCCGAAGACGCACGATGCGGTGGGCTACTTCCTCGCGCCGTTCATTACCTTCGCGCCGGTGTTGTTGGTCTTCGCCGTGATCCCCTTTGGTGGCACGGTGCATCCGGGGCAGCTCATTCCGGCGTTGGCGTCGTGGTTTGGGGACCGCGCCTATCCGCTGCAGATCGCGCAGCTCGATGCCGGCCTCCTCGTCGTCTTTGCCTTTAGCGGCTTTACGATCATTGGCGCGATGCTCGCCGGCTGGAGCTCGGAGAACAAGTTCTCGCTCTTGGGCGGGCTGCGTGCCGGTTCGCAGATGATCTCCTATGAGCTCGTGATGGGGCTCACGGTGATGGGGCTCATTCTCGTCTATGGCACCGTCGATATGAATGCGATGGTGCAGCATCAGAGCGGCACGCTGCTGGGTGTGCTGCCGGCATGGGGGATTTTCACGCAGCCGTTGGGGGCCCTGCTCTTTTTGACGGCGGCGATCGCGGAGAACAAGCGGATCCCGTTTGACTTGCCGGAAGCGGAGTCGGAGCTGATCTCCGGCTACTACACCGAGTACAGCGGCATGAAGATGGGCTTGTTCATGTTCGCCGAGTTTATTCAGATCGCGATTGTGGGGGCGTTGTTCAGCACCCTGTTCCTGGGTGGCTACAACCTGCCGTTCCTGACCGATACTGGCTTTGTCTTTCCGGGTGGATCGTCGGTGCCGCTTGCGCATGGGCTGGTGGTGGTGATCCAGCTGCTGACCTTCCTCGCGAAGATGGCGCTGATGTGTGTCGCGCAGATCCAGATCCGCTGGTCGCTGCCGCGGTTCCGGTATGACCAGATGCTCGGGCTGGCGTGGAAGATGCTTCTCCCGGTGTCGCTCGCCAATCTGGCGGTGACGGTGGTGGTGGTGTGGTTGGTCCGGGGAGGAAACGGATGAGCACGAACAAGCCGGTGCGCTACGCGCGCAAGCAATACTGGAACGAGCCCACCATGACCTGGTGGGAGAAGGCCTATATCCCTGAAGTGGCGCGCGGGCTCGCGATCACCACCGGGATCTTCCTGCGGAACATGACCAAGTGGGTCACTGGGCGCCGCGGGGCGGTGACGACCTACTATCCGGAAGAGCAGCGGACGGACTTTGCGCCGAGGAATCGCGGCAAGCATATCCTGACGCAGCGTCCCGATGGCTCCGTGCAGTGCATCGCGTGCAACATGTGCGCGACGGTCTGCCCGGCGAAGGTGATCGAAATTGAGCCGGGCTTTGACGCGAACGATCCGGCGCACCCGAAGTATCCGGTGCGCTTTGAGATCGATTATTCGCGCTGCGTCTTCTGTGGCCTGTGCATTGAGGCCTGTCCGGAAGATGCGATTCGCATGGAACCGGACGTGCCGGACCTCGTCTCTGGCGACCGCTACAACATGTGGCTGGGGATGGACGAGATGATGCAGTGGAATCCGAAGAAGGACGTGGCCAAGCCGTATCCGCCGAAACCTGTGCCGCTCACGTTGGGTGAGAGCGTCAAGCGAGGGCGTGACGCATCGAATCCGTGATGCTGGCCGTGATGGGGGCGATCGCCCTCATCAGTGCGGCCTCGATGCTGGTCCTGCGCCAGCCCATGCGCGTAGCGATCGCGCTGATTTCCACCATGTCGGCCCTCGGTGCCATTTATGGGCTGCTGGGGGCGCACTTCCTGGCGGCCTTTCAGGTGCTCCTGTATGTCGGTGCCGTCATGGTCTTCATGGTCTACGTGATCATGCTGCTTGAAGTGCGCGAAGGCCCCAACAGCCCGCGCGCGTCGCGCTGGGCCATTCCGGGGGTCGCGCTGCTGCTCGTGCTCACCGGGGTGCTGGGGATCACCTTCCTCAACGCCGGGC
>JBEIUK010000338.1:0-1741 GCA_040374415.1 Gemmatimonadaceae bacterium
CGCGATGCCGATTGGTCCAACCCGGGTACATGGGTGACAGTGCGCGCAGGAAGTCCAAGCAACGGTCCCGGACCACCCGAGACTGACAACGGCAACATGAAAAGGGACCCCGCAGTGTCCGTAAACTCGGCCGACGCAGTTTGTGCTCGAATTGGACACATCGAGGCCGCCGGTGACCGAAGTCGGATCGCGCCTTTGCGCCGAGCGAACCGGCCAGTGGCCAGGATCGAAGGTCGGCAGTGAGCGTTGCGGGGCCAGAAGGGCCGTCAGGCCACGCGGCGGTAGCTGCGCAGCAGCCCGCCGAGTCTCTCGTCGGCGACCAAGTCGCCGCTGCCGGTCGGATCGGCGCGCGCGGCGTGATCAGCTGATTTCCGAATCCCTGGTGCGGCGGCTCGTGGTGGTAGTGGGCGACGACCTCAGTCAGAGCCCGCCGCAGCATCGCCTCGCCGAAGAAGATCCTATTCGACAGGCACTCGTCCTTGATGGAGCGCACGAATCGCTCGGCGAATGCGTTCATGTTGGGCCCGCGCACTGCGGGCAGACCAGCACTTCGATGCCAACCGCGCGCCGCAGAGGCGCTCGCGATCGCGCGGTGCCACCCAGGTGTTGGCGTGCAACGAGAAGCCGTCCAACGCCGCGCACAGCGGGCCCTTGGCCTGCGGCCGCCAGCGACCATCGCCGCCGATGCGACCATCGCGCCGGCCCGCGCGTTCACCGAAGGCCGCGCGTCCTGCCACCGCCGCGGCGGCGAGGCCGGGCAGCAGGTCGTCAGCGGGGGCACAGTCGGCATCCGCCGCGGCGTCTTCGTCGACCCACTTCCCGGCTTTGCGCAGCGCCCGCAGCACGCGAGCGCGGATGCGCTGCACGAGCAGCTGCACGTCGGGCGGCACCAGCGCGCACAGGCGCTCCATCAAGACCGCATTCGTCAATGCAACTTCTGGCTCATAGCGCAAGGGACTCAGCTCGGTGCTTGCGATGCGCACCGACTGCGCCCCGTTGATGCCCATAGCGCGGATCGCGCAGGGAGAGCCTTCACGAAGGCGTGTCGGCTCTCCGAAGGGCCCTCGCTGCCGGCGCTCACCACTAGCGTGGCCTACTTGGCTGACTCGGCCGTCAGAGGCGGTAAGGGTGTTGCAGTTGTATTCCATGGCCTCAGCACCAATGGAATAACATCCCACCTGCCCTGCGTGACAATCGCCTCGTCCACTTTCAGGCCGGATATCAGCCCTGCAATTGGGGACAACACGACCAGGAAAGGGACGACCCAAATCTTATTACAGGGAATATCGCCATCAATCGCAGCGCGCACGGCATCTATAGGCCCCGTGATCGGGCTAAGCGCTACGCTTACTCCCGTGCATCCAGGCGAGATCGCGGCGACTAGCGCTATTGCGATGCTAATGACTGGACGGCGTCTTTGCCCAACGGCACGCATCACAACCATAGATCGTAAGCGCGTAGGAAGTTCAAGCACCGGTCCCGGACCACCCGGGACCCACCAGCGCGGTTCTACCCCCTACGCGCGACCCCGTCCACCCGGCCGCAATCGCCCGCCTGCACCGATCCCCGGCCCCATTCCACCGCGTCCCCGCCGCGCGAGCACACCGCTCCACCGCCGCGACCGGCCAGCGGCCGCGACTTCGCCCCACACCGTCACTCCGCAGCGTCACCTTCGTCGGCAGCGTCCCCTTCCGCAGCCGGCGGTGCCCGGCACCCCGACGGATCGGCCCCCGCCGCGGTC
>JBEIUK010000102.1:0-9988 GCA_040374415.1 Gemmatimonadaceae bacterium
GTCGCGGCCGTGCGTGCCGCGATGGATCGCGCCGACCATCCCGCGCTCCTGTACGTCGATGGCGTGAGCTCGATCGCGAGCCTCGACTTCCAGTTCGACGCGTGGGGCGTGGACTGCTCGATTGCCGGGTCGCAGAAGGGGTTCATGCTCCCGGCGGGCCTTGGCATTCTCGGGATGAGCGCGAAGGCGCTCGCGCGCGTGGACCAGACCACGACGCCGCGGTCGTATTTCGATCTTCGCAGCATGCGCGACCAAAATGCCCGCGGCTACTTCCCCTACACGCCGGCGCTGTCGCTGCTCTTCGGACTCGATGACGCCCTGAACATGCTGCTCGACGAAGGGATGGATGCCGTTGCGGCGCGCCATCGCCACATGGCCGAAGGCGTCCGCGCTGCGGTGCATGCCTGGGGGCTCACGCAGTGCGCCGCGCGTCCCGACATTGCGTCGAACACGCTGACGGCGGTGGTGGTGCCGGACGGAATCGACGCGGCCGCCGTGATTGCGCGCGCCTTCACCACGTATGACGTCTCCCTTGGCGCCGGACTCGGCGAACTCGCGGGCAAGGTGTTCCGCATTGGCCATCTCGGGGACACCAATGCGCTCACCCTCGCGGGGGCGCTCGGTGGCATTGAGATGGCGCTACTCGATTGCGGCGTGCCGATCACGCTGGGCAGCGGCGTGGGCGCCGCGCTCGCGACCTGGCGGGTGACGCCATGAGCATACGCCCCTCGGTGGTGGTAACGCGGCAGCTCCCGGCGTCGGCCACCGATGCGCTGGCCGAAAAATATGATGTGCGGCTCAATCGCAACGATGTGCCGCTCACGCCGGAGCAGCTGACGCAGGTCTTCCGCACGACGGATATCGTGCTGTGCACCGTGACGGATAAAATCGCCGCGTCGGTCTTTTCGGGCCCCATGCAGACCAAGCTGCTGGCGAACTTCGGCGTGGGGGTCAATCACATTGATCGCGCCGCGGCGCGCGCGGCCGGGATGCAGATCACCAACACGCCGGATGTCCTCACCGATGACACCGCCGACATTGCCCTCGCGCTGATCCTGATGGTGATGCGCCGCCTTGGCGAAGGGGAGCGTTATCTCCGGAAGGGGCTGTGGACCGGCTGGAAGCCTACCGATCTCGTGGGACGCAGTCCGCATGGCAAGACGCTCGGCATCATTGGCTATGGCCGCATTGGCCAAGCGCTCGCGCGTCAGGCGACGGCGGCATTGGGGATGCATGTGATCTACTACGCACCGCGCGATGTGCGGATTGATGATCCGGCATCGGCGGGGCCGGCGGGCGCGGAGCGGGTGGCCACGATGGAGGAGCTGCTCGCGCGCGCCGATGTCGTCTCGCTCAACTGTCCCTCCACTCCGGAAACGCGCCATCTGATCAACGGCGATCGTCTGCGGCAGATGAAGACGTCGGCGTATCTCGTGAACACGGCGCGCGGTGACATCGTTGATGAGTACGCACTCGCGGTGGCGCTGCGGGATGGCGTGATCGCCGGGGCGGGACTCGACGTGTATGAGTTTGAGCCCACGGTCGTGGCCGATCTCATGGAGATGGAGAACGTCGTGTTGTTGCCGCACATGGGGAGCGGCACCATCGAAACGCGCACCGCGATGGGAATGCGCGCGATGGCGAATATCGATGCGTTCGTGGCCGGCCATCGCCCGCCGGATCTCGTGGAGTTCTGACCCATGGACACCTTCGCTGGCTTTCCCCCCAAGGCGTTCACCTTTTTGCGTGGGCTGGCGAAGCACAACCGGAAAGAGTGGTTTGAAGCGCATCGTGACGACTATGAGTCCGCGCTGCGTGAACCCATGCGGGCACTGATCGAAGAGGTCGATGTCCGGCTGGCAGAGTCTATTCCGGAAGTGATTGGGTCGCCGAAGCGTTCGATGTTCCGGATTCATCGGGATGTGCGCTTTTCGAAGGACAAGTCGCCGTACAAGACGCATGCCGCCTGCTGGTTTTATCATGCCGATGCCGGACGCGGTGTGGGGACCGAGGCGGCGCACGGTGGCGCCGGCTTTTATTTCCATCTCGAGCCCGGGGCGTCGTTTTGCGGGGGTGGTATCTGGATGCCACCGCGGTCGGCGCTCGCCAAGATCCGCACAGCGCTGGCCGATGATCCGGAGGCGTTCATTGAGATCGTGCGCAATCGCGGCTTTGTCCGCCGCTTTGGTGCGCTCGACACCGAGGGGATGCTGACGCGGATGCCGCGGGGCTATGCCCCCGATCATCCGGCCGGTGACTGGCTGCGGTACGTCTCCTTCACGGCAGGCTGTCCCGTCACGCCGGAACAGGTGCAGTCGGCGCGGCTGCCCGAGCTGCTCGCTCGGCACTATGCCGCGATGACTCCGTTTGTGCGCTGGCTGAATGGGGCGCTGGGGCTCCCGGAGCGCACCCGGCGGTAGCGGCCGGCGGTAGCACCCGGCGGTAGCACCGCCCACGGCTTTCCGGCAGCGGGTACCGCCGCCGCTCGGATGCGGCAAGATTGCGCCGATGCCGAAGGGGCTCAAACTCACACTCGACATCCTCATCGGGGCTGCGGCTCCGGTGCTCATCCTCAAGTACGGGACCGCCCGGCTGGGGACGTTGCCGGCGTACCTGCTGGCGGCGCTGGTGCCCGTGGTGTGGGTGCTCCTCGATCTGCTCGTCCTGACCCGCCGCTTCAACTTCATCACGACCTACGGCGGGCTCGGGGCCGTGATGCGCGGGGCGCTGGCGTTCTGGTATGTCGACGGCGCCTGGTTTGCCTTTAAGGACAGCGCGAGCTACCTCCTCGCGGTCATCGTCTTTGGAGGGTCGGCGCTGCTGGCGCGGCCGGTCACCCATGCCATCGCCGCGCAGGGGCTGGCACCTGACACCTCCGATCGGGAACGGGCGCTCGATGCCCTGCTGGGCGAGCCCTCGGTGGTCCGCGCCCTTCGGCAGGCGGCGCTGGTGATTGGCGCGAGCAATCTCCTCGCCGGGATCGCCAACTACGTCATCAATCTGCGGATCGTTGTCGCTCCCTTTGGTTCCCCGGTCTTCAACGATCAGGTGGCCAATGTGAATGCGATCACGCGCATTGTGCTGGTGCTCCCCGATATGCTGGCGCTCTTCTGGGCCTTCTCGCTGATGTACAAGGCGCTGTACGCGCTGTTGCCGGCCGGGGATGGGACCGAGGCGACTGGCGATGCCTTCTGGGAACTGGTCGACGAGCGAGAGCGCGGGCTCCGCGCCGCGACGGATGCCATCAGCGAATCGGGGGCCGTGACCCAGGCGCGCGCTAACAAGCAGGCCCGCGGCGAGTTCGGGCTGGGCTGACGGTTCGGCTAACCGTTGGGCTGATGATCGGCCTCGGCGTCGCGCACGCCGAGGGCACGGGAACGGCTACAGGTCGGGGCCGGCGTTTCGCTGGAGCGACCGTTCGCGCACCGCTTCCATGATGCGGGCCATATCGGCTTCGTAGCGGGCCCGTTCTTCCGGCGACCAGAGGTCGGTGTTCGCGGCGGCCCGGATTGAGGCCATCATCTCATCGACCAGCTCGCGCAGATGGGGCTTGGAACGTCGATCGATCGGTCCGCCCCCAGATTCGGATGTGGTCATCCTGCCAATGTTGGGAATCCGGGCGACGGGCACAAGGGAAAATCCTGCCGGTTATCCCTCGTCGTCGTGCACCATCCGGACGGCCGGGGTGTCCAGATCGTCGAACTGCCCGCTGCGGGCCGACCAGACAAAGGCCACCACCGCCGCGGCCACGATCACGAGCGCCAGCGGTAGCACCAGGAAAATCACACTCATGTCCGCTCCGGGATCGCACGGTCACGACGGAAGGTGGACCCGTACCAGGAGCCCAGCACCACCGTCAACGAACTGGTGGGCATCAGCACGGCCGCAATGAGTGGGGTGAGCGCACCACCCACCGCGAGTCCTGCCCCAATCAGGTTGTAGCCAATCGAGAAGGCGATGTTCCGGCGGATCACCCGCATCGTCCGTTGGGCCCCCTCGGTGAGCTCCACCAGTGCCGATAGGCCGGGGCGGGTGAGGTAAATGTCGGCGGTGCTGAGACAGGCTTCGGCACCGCCATGCACGCCAATGCCGACATGCGCGGCGGCGATGGCGGCGGCGTCATTCACGCCATCGCCCACCATGACCACGCGCGTCGTGGCCTTGAGCCGCTCAACGTACGCGAGCTTGTCCTCGGGCGACGCACCGCCCACGAGCTCCGCCGGCGCAAAGCCCAGCGACTGGCCAACGGTCTGCACCACCTCGGGGGCGTCGCCACTCAGCATCACGGTCCGCCACCCTGCGCTCCGCAGCGTCGCTAACGACGCCTGCGCATCGTCGCGGATGCGATCACCCAGACCGGCGATCGCGACGTGCGTGCCATCCACAGCGATGTGCACGGGGGTCAGCGTCCGATCCATCGCCGCCAGGGCCGTCACGAGCGACGGATCGGTTGGCGCGTTGACGCCGCCTGCCGCCACAAAACGGGCCGAGCCAATGCGAACCGCATGCCCGTTGACGGTGCCGAACAGTCCGCCGCCGGCGACGTGCGCCGCCTCGCGGACCTCGCACGCCGCCGCGTCGGCGGCCACCGTCGGCCATGCGCGGCGGAACCCTTCGGCCAGCGGATGCGAGGAGCCGCTCTCGAGGGCCAGCACCAGTGGTTGCACCCACGCGGGCCCCTGCCAGTGCACCAGCGTGGTCGCGCCCTCGGTGATCGTGCCAGTCTTGTCCAGCACGAGCGTCCCGGGGGTGGCAAGCAATTCGAGCGCATCGCCCCCCTTGATCAGCATGCCACGGCCGGCGGCGCGTCCGACCGCCACGGTGATGGCGAGCGGCGTGGCGAGGGCGAGGGCGCAGGGGCAGGTGACGATCAGCAACGCGATCGCATCATCGAGCGCGGCTGGTGCGTTGGTGTGCCACTTCACGAACCAGGTGATGGCCGCGGCGGTCAGGACGATCGCGACAAAGGCGCCCGCCATGCGATTGGCGAGCTGCACCACCGGTGCGCGCCGGCGGGCACTGTCTTCCACCTGCTGCATCAGCTTGGCGATGCGACTGGTTTCGCCGGCTTCCGTAATGGTCACCCGCACGGGGGCTTCAACGTTGAGCGTGCCGGCAAAGACCCGCGCACCGATCGTGACGCGCACGGGACGCGATTCGCCGGTCAACACGGCGGCATTCACCGATGAGCGACCCTCACAGAGCACGCCGTCGGCGGCGAAGCTTTCGCCGGCCCGCACATCGAGGATCATCCCGGGGAGCAGCGCATCACTTGGGATGGTGCGCGTGATCCCCTGCTCGACAATCCGCGCAGACACCGGCGCCACCGCATGGAGCAACTCCGCAGCGTCGGCTGCCATGCGCTGGCCGCGCTGCTGCAGAAACCGTCCCACCAGCAGCGCAAAGATGAGAATCGCCAACCCATCGAAATAAACCGGGCCATGGTCGGTGATGGTATTGATTGCGCCACGCACGAGCCCTACGGCGAGAGCAATCGCGATGGGAAGATCCATGTGGAGCGCGCGAGCGCGTAGCGCGCCCCACGCGCCGGTGAAGAAGACACGCCCGGGCCAGAGGAAGGTGGGAACCATCAGCCCCAGACTGATCCAGCGGAAGAAGCGCGTGTATTCGCTGTCCATCCGATGCCCTTCGCCGCTGTAGAGCGCCAGCGCTGCGAGCATCACATTGATCGCGATCGCGCCGGCAATGCCGATGCGCACGAGCATCGCGCGATCCTCCCGCTGGCGCATGGCGTCGCGCGTGACACCACGGAACGGGTGTGGCGGGTAGCCCAGCGCATCGAGGGCACGGGCAATCGCCGAGAGTGGGACGGCGCGCTGATCCCACTCCACCACGGCAAGGGCGCGACGCACTTGCAACTCGGCGCGCACCACGCCAGGGACGACCAGTGGGATGCGTTCGACAAGCCAGACACAGGAGGCACAGTGGACGCCTTCGAGATACAGCTCCGTGCGTGCGAGTCCCTCGGCGGTCGTGGTGACGTAGCGCGTTAGAAAGCTCGGATGGTCGAACTCTTCATAGCTGCGCCCGGTGGCCTGCACCGGCGTGTCGCGTCGCTCAGAAAACCCGTAATAGCGGTCCAGGCCATGGTCGTGCAACATGGCAAAGGCGGTGCCGCAGCCGGTGCAGCAGAACTGGTGCGTTGCGGCCTCGTTGATCAGTCCGGCGGGGACCGGCAGGCTGCAGTGCGCGCAGGCCACCTCCTCGGCCTCTGTGCCCGAGTGGATCGGCGCGGCGAGCGTTAGCGTGTCAGTGGACATGGGTGTGGGCTCCGACGTCCATGACGAATCGTCCAGTCAATGTCATGGCGCCGATCAGCAACACCACGACGCTGCTGAGCGCCGGCAGGGTGCGGCGGAAGGGGGCCAGCACTGACTGCGCACTGACGGCCACCGTGAGGAGGGCGGGAACCGTTCCCAGCCAAAAGAGTGCCATCAGCAGCATGCCGTCGCGGATGGAGCCGGTGCCGCCGGCCGCCGTGACAAAGACGTAGAGCCATCCACAGGGGAGAAGCGTGGTGGCGAGTCCCATCCCGAGGGCGCGCACGGCCACGGAGCGCTGGCGCAGGCGGACCAGAAGTCCACCGAGTTGCTGCTGCCACCAAAGCGGCGCGCGAGGGTGCGCGCCAGTACGGATTCCGAGATGGGCAGCGAGCGTCGTGGCGCCCCAGACGATCATGAGAAGGCTCGCGACGAGCGTCGCACCCTGCTGGATGCCACGGAGCGCGCCGGCGTGCGTGATGCCGGCACCCAGCGTCCCCGCGAGTGCGCCGAGGAAGAGATAGGAGGTCAGGCGTCCGACGTTGTACAGCAGGTGGCCCTGCAGAGTGGACGCGGTGGGTCGGTGTGCATCGGCCACGTGCGCGCCGGACCCGCTGGCCCCAGACGCGTCGGCATAGACGCAGGTGAAGCCACCGCACATAGCGGCGCAGTGCACGCTGCCGAGGAGGCTGGCGGAGAGGATGCCGACGGCGGCGGGGATCACGACGCGGGGACCTCGGTGCGCATCGTGGTGATGAAGTGATCGTCGCCGCGGACGGCGGTGATGCGGACTTCCCACTGCCCCTGCTGCATGGCGGTGGCGGGCGCCTCGTAGTGTCCTGGGGTGGATTCCATAAGGGTGGCGGTCACCACGCGGTTCGCTCGGCCCACGAAGAGCGCGTCGGTGGTGACGTGCGCGCCGGTGATCGGCTGTCCGACCGAATCGGTGAGCGTGATCTGCAGGATCCGCCCCCCTGTGGCGGCCTTGGTTGCCGTGGTTACCGTCCAGTGCAGCGCCGCACTGCGGCGCGAGGCGGCTGCGGTAGAGTCAAAGGCGATCGCTTTCGCGTAGTAGTCCGGTTCGATGGCAAACGAGGGATCACTATTGGCGATGCGCATGACGGCGATATTCGCCACGACGGTGGCGCCAAGAATCGCGGCGACTGCGATCGGCCAGCCCATACCCGGTTTCATGGTGTGCCTTCGCTGACGGGGCCGAGGAGGCGCCACGTGATGGTCTGATCGAAGCCAGCGGGATCGGTGACGTGGAGGGCCATGTGTCGTTCGCCGTGCGCAAAGGCGCGGCGTGGCAGGAGAATGAAGAGGCTCGTGCTCCGGGTATCGCCGGCGGCGATCGTTAGCGGAGTTTCCGGATTGACTACGGTGATCTCACTGGCGGAGAGCCCGGCGTCCTCGAGGTCCGTGACCTGGATGGTGACCGGCTGTGAGCTGTTACGGCGATTGGTGATCTTGACGCGGATCTGATTCGCAATGCGTCCGTCGGCTTCTTCCGTGAAGGGGGCACCAATGCCGCGGAGCACCGTGACGTCGATGGCATCTTTGGTGACCAGCGCGGCGACCAGTCCACTCAGGAGCAGCAGCAGGACGGTCGGATAGAGCACCGTGCGCAGCCGCAGCAGTCGGCGCGCCTTGCCGGCCATGGCATCCTGCGATGAGTAGCGAATCAGCCCCGTCGGTTTCCCTACGCGGGTCATCACGTCGTCGCAGGCATCGATGCACTGGGTGCAATGGACGCACTCCATCTGCAGCCCGTTCCGGATATCGATGCCCGTGGGACAGGTTTGCACGCAGGCGTTGCAATCAATGCAGTCGCCGGCGTTGGGATCGCGATTCGTGGTCGCGTGCGCCCGGGGTTCCCCGCGGCGCGTGTCGTAGGCCACGATCAGGGACTGGCGATCAATGAGGGCGGACTGCCACCGACCATAGGGGCAGACAATCAGGCAGGTCTGCTCCCGGAAATAGGTGAAGTTGAACCAGACCAGTCCGGCGAAGACCACGATGAAAAAGAACGCCGTGGGATGCTGGGCCGGTGAGTGGAGCACCCAGTGGTAGAGATTTTCCGTGCCGACAAAGAAGGCGAGCAGCGTGTGCGAGACGAACAGCGCCAGCAGGAAGAAGGTGACGTACTTGGCGAGGCGGCGCGGGGTGAACCAGGCGTGCTGCTTGTCGAGATTGCGCGAGCCCACGTAGCCGCCATCAAACCAGCGGCCGATCGGGCGGAAGAGAAACTCGAGATAGACCGTCTGCGGACAGGCCCAACCACACCAGGCCCGTCCGAAAAAGGCGGTGAGCAGAAAGATCCCGATCACGCCACTCGCCAGCACCAACATGAAGAGCAGCGTATCCGTGGGGAGGAAGGTGTAGCCCATCAGGATGAACTCGCGCCGCGGCAGATCCATCAGGAAGATCGGCTTCCCGAAGAGCCGCAGATGCGGGACCGCGAAGAAGAGCACCATCAGCGCATAGGCGACCACCCGTCGCCGATGCCACCAGCGGCCGTGCGAGGGCTTGGGGCGGATCCAGCGACGGGTGCCGTCTTCGTTCAGCGTCGGGAGGACCCGACCCGAGTGCGTCGGTCCCGTGTGATGCGGTCCCGCATGGTGCGGCTCAGCGGAGGCGTGTGCCACAGTCCCTTAGTGCCGCGCGGGAGGAATGGCCGCGGGGCTCGATCGCGTGGGGCTCGATGGTGCGGCCACCACCCCCTGCGGCGCCTTGGGGTTGGCCGGGTTGGTCCCCTTGAGCGTGGTGACGTAGGCCACCACCTCTGCGAGCTGTTCCGGTTTCAGCACCTTTTCCCAGGCAGGCATCCCTTTGTCGAGGACGCCCTTCGTCACCGTGGTATAGATGTCGGTGATCGTTCCGCCATGGATCCAGGCATCATCTGTGAGATTCGGGCCAATGAGGCCACCGCCATCGGCACGATGACAGGCGGCACAGTTAGTGGTGAATGTCTTTTCTCCGTCTTCCATCGCTTCATGATCGGCGGCGAGCGCCAGCAGCCGTTCCGGGGCGATCGCGGGGCCGGTGGGGGCCGGATGCGCGGCGGTGGCCGCCGCCATCGACGCCTCGTAGTCGGCGATGCGTCCTCGACCGTTTCCGACGGGCCCGACGTTGAGCGTGTAAATGACGGCGAAGACGATCGTGCCGGCAAAGGTCAGCAGCCACCAGCGCGGCATCGGGTTGTCATACTCGCGGATGCCATCGTATTCGTGTTCAAGCAGACGGTCATCGTCCCCGGGGCGCTGCGGTGTGTTCGGTGTCGTCATGGGTCAGTGCTCCTGCGCCGCGGGCGCTGGCGGATCATCCTGAAAGGGAAGCAGCGCCGCATCCTGTAACTCGCGGCGGCGCGATGGCGCCCAGGTGCGGAGCGTTACCGCCACGAAGACGCCGAAGAAGAGCACCAGCGCGACCTGGGCATAGAACGAGAGGCCGGCATGGGCCATGATGTCGGAAAGCTTCACGGCTGACCTCCCGTCGCGGCGCTCGCGTTCTTCACATCCCGACCCAGTCGTTGCATGTAGGCGACAATGGCCACGATCTGTTTGTCCTCAAGACCGCGGGGACCGCCCTGTTCCACGATCGCTGCCGCAATCGTCTGCGCCTGCGCGCGGGCCATCGCCGGGGCCGTGGTGACCGCGTCGCCATAGGGGACCCCCAGCATCGCCATGGCGTCCACCCGCGACTGA
>JBEIUK010000068.1:0-12882 GCA_040374415.1 Gemmatimonadaceae bacterium
ATCACATCGTGGCCATTCAGGACATGGGCGCGGCCGGGCTGACCTCATCGTCGGCGGAGATGGCCGAACGCGGCGATGTAGGGGTCACGATCGACACGACCAAGGTGCCCGTGCGTGAGGAGGGGATGACGCCGTATGAAATCCTTCTCTCCGAATCGCAGGAACGCATGCTCGTGGTGGCCAAGCTCGGGCACGAGGAGCAGGTTCGAGAGATTCTGGCACGCTGGGATCTCGAGGCCGCGGTCATTGGCGAAGTCATTGCCGACCCGGTCTATCGGGTGACCGAGGGGGAGCGCGTGGTCGCCGAGTTCCCGGGCTCGCGCCTCGTGACAGAATGCCCGCAGTACACGCTCGAAGGCCGGGAGAGTGACGCGTTGCGTGCGGCGCGCGAGACAGATCCGCATGCCGTGGCGATTCGTGACGAAGAACGGGATCACGGCTGGACGCTGGAGCAATTGCTGGCCTCGCCCACCATTGCGAGCAAGAAGTGGGTCTGGACGCAGTACGACTCGACGGTGCGCACCAGCACGGTGCGCGGGCCTGGCAGTGATGCCGCCGTGGTGCGCCTCCGCGGCACCGACAAGGCCATCGCCTTGTGCATTGACGGCAATGGGCGCCATGTGGCCCTGTCGCCGCGCAATGGGGGGCGAGCGGCCGTCTGCGAGGCCGCGCGCAACGTGGCCTGCACCGGGGCGCGGCCGCGGGCCATCACGAACAACTTGAACTTCGGCAATCCCAAGAAGCCAGAAGTCTACTTCCAGCTCAGCGAGGCGATCGCCGGGATGGGCGAGGCCTGTACGGTGCTCGAAACGCCGGTCACGGGTGGGAACGTCTCGCTCTACAACGAGAATCCACAGGGGGCCATCCACCCGACGCCGACCATCGGCATGGTGGGGGTGCTGGACTCCCTCGAGCATGTCACGCCCTCGGCGTTTCAAGCGGAAGGCGATCGCATTGTCCTGCTGGGGGAACCCACCAGCGAACTGGGTGCGAGCGAATACCTCCTCGCGATTCATGGGCTGACCATTGGTGAGCCGCCGGTCTGTGATCCGCAGCGCGAACGGCAGCTCATTGATTCCGTGCTCGAAGCGATCACCGCGGGCCATGTGCGTTCAGCCCACGACTGTAGTGATGGCGGCTTGGCGGTGGCCCTCGCGGAGTGCGCGATGGCCGATGCCTCTCGGTCCTTTGGCTTTGCCGTGGACCTGTCCGCTTGGTCCATGTTGCCGCACCGGGCGCTGCTGTTCGGTGAAGCACATGGCCGTATCGTGCTCTCCACCGCGAACGCGGAACCGATCCTGGAGATCGCCAAGCGCCATGGCGTGCCGGCGCGGGTGATCGGCACGGTGACGGATGCGGAAGCCGGTGCCTTGTTCATGATTTCCGATGACGCCTTCAACGTGCCGATCCACTGGCTCGCCACGGCCTATCACAACGCGATCCCCACGGCCATGGACGGCGACACGCCTGCAGAACATGCAGTCGCCGAGTCCCATGCGCCGCTCATCGACTGACCGGAGTTCTGCATGTGTGGTGTGTTTGGAGTCTTTGGCGTAGATGACGCCGCGGCGTTAACGCAGCTCGGACTGTATTCACTGCAGCATCGCGGGCAGGAATCGGCCGGGATCGTGGCGGTCGACACAGCGGGGCATGCGCGGGTGGATCGCGCGATGGGGTTGGTATCGGAGGGGTTCCATGACGCCGAGTTCGGGGTGCTCGTGGGCCCCATCGCCATCGGCCACACGCGCTACAGCACGGCGGGTGCCTCGGCGATCGAGAACGCTCAGCCCATCCTGGCGCGGGTGCGTGGCGGACACATCTCGCTTGCGCACAATGGCAACCTCACCACCGCCGTGGAGATGCGCCGGGAGCTCGAGGAATCCGGTGCCATCTTCTCCTCGACGATGGACTCGGAAGTCATTGTCCACCGCATTGCGCGGGCGAGTGGCGCCACACCTGAAGAGCGCGTAGCGCGTGCGCTCGTTGGGGTGGAGGGGGCCTATTGCCTGCTCATCGTGATCGACCAGACGATGGTGGTGGCCCGGGATCCGCATGGCTGGCGCCCCCTCGTGATGGGGCGCCTGGGCGACGGGTGGGTCTTTGCGTCTGAGTCCTGTGCCCTCGATATCGTCGGCGCCACGCTCGAGCGCGAGGTGCTCCCGGGCGAAGTCGTCGTGGTGGATGCCGCCGGGGTCCGCTCGATGCAGGCGCTCCCCCCGGAGCCGATCCATCGCTGCGTTTTTGAACACGTCTACTTCGCTCGCCCTGACAGTGTGGTCTTCGGTGGCTCGGTCGATCGATCCCGCCGTGCCCTTGGACGGCGGCTGGCCGCGGAATGTCCGGCGCCGGGCGCCGAACTCGTCTTCGCGGTGCCCGACTCCTCCAATTCGGCCGCGCTCGGCTACGCCGAAGCCTCGGGGATTCCCTACGAGCTGGCGTTGATTCGGAACCACTACGTTGGCCGGACGTTTATTCAACCGACGCAGGCCGGTCGCGATGCCAAGGTCAAGGTGAAGTACAACCCGGTGCGTGAACTGCTGGAGGGCAAGAGTGTCGTGATGGTGGACGACTCGATTGTCCGAGGGACCACGACGCGGGGGCTCGTCTCCTTGATTCGAGCGGCCGGTGCCCGCGAAGTACACATGCGGGTCAGCAGTGCCCCGATCATCAGCCCGTGCTACTACGGCATTGACACACCACGCCGGGAAGAATTGATCGCGGCCCAGATGACCCACGAGGAACTGGTTAAGCACCTCGGTGTGGACAGCTTGGGCTACCTCTCGCTCGACGGTATGCTCACCGCCATGCCGGAAGGTCCCACGGGGTACTGTCACGCCTGCTTCTCCGGCCAATACCCCACTCGCATTCCCAGTGAACCGGCGTTGCTGCGCGCGGGTGGCGCACAAAGCCCTGCGGTGACCATGGCGTAACAACTTCGAGGGGATGGGTATGACCACCGGGCGTGCAGTGTACTTCTTCGGGAACGGACAGGCCGACGGCACGCGGGCGATGAAGGTGGTCCTCGGTGGCAAGGGCGCCAATCTGGCCGAGATGACCAATCTGGGCGTACCCGTCCCCCCTGGCTTCACGATCGCGGCGTCCAGCTGCATTGATTTTTTGCAGGATGGCGCCGTCCCTGCGGGGTTGCACGATGCGGTGGAGACCGCGCTGCAACGTCTCGAGCAGGTGACGGGGAAAGGGTTCGGCGACGCCACGAACCCCTTGCTCGTCTCCGTGCGCTCCGGTGCGTCCGTTTCCATGCCAGGCATGATGGAAACGATTCTCAATCTGGGGCTGAATGACCGCACCGTCGATGGGTTGGCACAGGCGAGCGGAAACCCACGGTTTGCGTACGACTCCTATCGCCGCTTCCTGCAGATGTATGGCGATGTGGTCATGGGTGTCCCCCATGCGCATTTTGAACAACTCCTGAGCGCCAAGCGCCTCGCCTCTGGGGTGACCACGGACGCCGAGCTCACCGCGGACGCCCTTCGGGCGCTTGCGGGTGAATACCAACAGCTCATCCGTCTCACAGCGGGCCAGCAGTTCCCCATGGACCCACGCGAACAGCTATGGGGCGCCATTGAAGCGGTCTGGCGATCGTGGACGCTCAAGAAAGCCGTGGACTATCGGAAGGTTCATGCGATTCCCCATACGTTAGGAACCGCCGTGAACATCGTCTCCATGGTCTTCGGCAACATGGGCGAGGATTCCGGGACCGGCGTGGCCTTTACGCGCGATCCGTCCACCGGCGAGCGTCGCTTCTACGGCGAATTCCTGGTGAATGCCCAGGGGGAAGATGTTGTGGCTGGCATTCGGACGCCGCTGCACATCGACGAGATGGCAGTCCGCCTCCCCGGCGCCTACACGCAGCTCATGGAGACGCAGGCCCGCCTCGAACGGCATTTCCGGGATATGCAGGATATCGAGTTCACCGTCGAACGCGGTGCACTCTACCTGTTGCAAACGCGTACCGGCAAGCGTACCACACCGGCAGCCCTCCGTATTGCCACCGATATGGTGGCGGAAGGGCTCATTGACACCACGGAGGCGGTGCGTCGCATCGAGGCCAGCCAGCTGGATCAGTTGCTGCACGGAGTGATTAGCCCCTCCGTGCGGGCCACGCCCATCGCCATCGGGCTGCCTGCCAGTCCGGGCGCAGCCAGCGGGGTGGCGGTGTTTGACCCGGACGCGGCGGAGCAACGGGCTGCGCGCGGCGAGGCGGTGATTCTGGTCCGCGAGGAAACGACTCCGGAAGATTTCCACGGCATTGTCGCGGCACGCGCCGTCTTAACCGCGCGCGGCGGGATGACCTCGCATGCCGCCGTAGTGGCGCGCGGGATGGGGAAATGTGCGATCGTCGGGTGTGGTGCATTGGACATTGCGCACGCACAGCGGGTTCTTCGCGTCGGGGACATGACCATCCGCGAAGGCGAGTATCTCACGTTGGACGGTGCCACCGGTCGCGTCTTTGCCGGTGATCTGCCGATGGTCCCGAGTGAGGTGATGCGGGTGCATCAGGGGGCACTCTCGGCCCAGGAATCCCCCGGGTATCAGGCCTTTGCACAGGTCATGACATGGGCGGATACGGCACGGCGGCTGCGGGTGCGGGCGAACGCCGACACCCCACGTGATGCGCGCATGGCACGGAGTTTCGGCGCCGAGGGGATCGGGCTCTGTCGGACCGAACACATGTTTTTTGAGAGTGATCGGATCACGGCAATGCGCGAGATGATTGTCGCCCGCGATGAAAGTGGACGACGGCGCGCGTTGGAGAAGTTACTCCCCATGCAACGCGGCGACTTCGAAGGGATCTTTGAAGCGATGGATGGCTTCCCGGTCACCATCCGGTTGCTGGACCCGCCGCTCCATGAATTCCTGCCACACGATGGCAAGGAATCGGTGCGCCTCGCGCAAACGCTGGGCATTCCGCGCACGGAGCTCGCCCAACTGGTCGCGCTCCTCCGCGAATCCAACCCCATGCTCGGTCATCGTGGGTGCCGCCTGGGGATCGTGTATCCGGAAATCACCGAGATGCAGGCCCGGGCGATTTTTGAGGCCGCCGTCAAAGCCACGCGCCGCGGTATTGACGTGCGTCCGGAAATCATGGTGCCACTCGTCGCGGATGTGGCCGAATTCCGGCATCAACGGGCAATCATCGCGCGCGCCGCCGAGCACGTGATGGGCGTGATGGGAGAGCATGTGCCTTATCTCGTGGGCACGATGATCGAATTGCCGCGGGCGGCGCTCACGGCTGATGCGATTGCGGCAGAGGCGGAGTTCTTCTCGTTCGGGACGAATGATCTGACGCAGACCACCTTCGGGCTCAGCCGGGATGACTCGGGCCGGTTCCTGCCCCACTATCTGGAACGGGGCATCTTCGACGACGACCCGTTTCAGGTCCTCGATGAGCGTGGCGTTGGCAAACTGATCCAGTGGGCGGTGCGAGACGGCCGAGAGACGCGTCCCGCGTTGAAGGTGGGGATTTGTGGAGAGCATGGCGGTGATCCGCGATCCGTCGCCTTCTGTCACCGCACGGGGCTCGATTATGTCTCGTGTTCGCCCTATCGCGTACCGATCGCCCGATTGGCGGCGGCGCATGCGGCGCTGGCGGACCGTGCTGATGCGTCACCCCGCCCGGCGCACTGACTCCGTCGACCCATTCGATATGCGGACTTCCCCATTACCGCCCATTCGTCGGGTCGCCGTGATTGGCGCCGGACCGTCAGGGATTGCTGCGGTCAAGAATCTTTGCGATGCGGGGATTCCGGAGGTGGTCTGTTTCGACCGGAACGATGCCGTCGGTGGCAACTGGCTCTTTCAACCGGAATCGTCCCACTCCAGCGTCTTCGAGACGACACATATCATCAGCTCCAAAACGCTGTCGCAGTATCACGATTTTCCAATGCCCGCGTCGTATCCGGATTATCCGTCGCATCAGCAGCTCGCGGCGTATTTCCAGGACTATGCGCGACACTTCGGGATCGAAGACAGCATCCGGTTCCGAACCACGGTCGAGCAGATCGAACCGGCGGCCGATCACCGCTGGGCGATCACGACGACGCGCGGCGGCGAACAGAGCACGGAGACCTTTGATGCCGTTGCTGTCGCCAATGGACATCATTGGCGGCCGCGGATGCCGACGTATCCCGGACACTTCACCGGGACGATGCTGCATTCGCATGACTATAAGCGCGCGGCGCCCTTTACCGGTCAGCGTGTGCTTGTCATTGGTGGCGGGAATTCTGCCTGTGATGTCGCGGTTGAAACCGCGCGTGTCTCCGCCGCCACCGAGATCTCGTGGCGTCGGGGGTATTACATCGTGCCGAAGTTCATCTTCGGCATGCCGTCGGATGTCGTGGGGATGCGGACAGGCTGGTTGCCGCGCCGTGTGCGCGCCACGCTCAACGCCTGGCTGCTCCGGGCGCTGCAGGGACCCAACCGTCGCTATGGTTTGCCGGAGCCGGATCATGCGTTCGGGAGCACCCATCCCACGGTGAATTCGGAGCTCTTCTATGCCATGCGCCACGGCCATATTGGCCCGCGCCCCGATATCGCCCGGTTCGACGGCCGGACGGTGCACTTCGTGGATGGGACCCAGGCCGACTATGACGTGATCATCGCCTGCACCGGCTATTGGATTGCCCATCCGTTCTTTCGGCGCGAGGTGCTCGACTATTCCACGGGGCCAGTGCCGCTGTATCTGCGGATGTTCCCGGAGCAGTACCCCACCCTGGCCTTTATCGGCCTCTTCCAGCCACTGGGGTGCATCTGGCCGGCGGCCGAATTGCAGGCCAAAGTCATGGCGCGGCGTTGGACGGGGGCATGGCAACCGCCGCAAGATCTCGCCGGAGCCATCGCTCGCGAACTGGCCCATCCGGATTACGCCCAGCTCGATACCCCACGACACACCATCACGGTGGACTACCACCGGTTTAAGACGCGTCTCCTGCGCGAACTGCGGGGGCAGTAGCCGCACGGCCCACGCTGGAAACAACAACGCCCCGCTGATCGACTCAGCGGGGCGTTGCAGTTGGGCGGGGACCCAGTGGAGGTGAGGGGAATCGAACCCCTGTCCGAGACTCGATCGACCTCAGCGTCTACGTGCGTATCCTGGCGATTAAGGTCTCCGTCCACTGGCCACCAGGAAGCCCATGTCCGGACAAGTCCACTAGAGTTTCGCCATCGACCGGTGAACGCGACCGACCGCTAGCCCAGATTTTCGATACTCACGTGCCGCCCCGGGCGGGCTGCCTCGTGAGCACTGCCGGGGTAACCCGAAGGTTACGCGGCGAGCGCCAGGTTGTTGTTGGCGATTGTGATTTTCCCGAGTGTTTTACCAGGTGCTCGAGGACCTGGGCACGCTACCAAGGCTTCACCAACCCCGTCGAAGCCAGTCACCCCCGGAACAACAACTACCCCTGCAATATAGGCAGGAATGGGCCCTGCAGCGACCTCACCCTTCCCCACCCTCCGATCCATACCCCGCCTCGGCGGTAAGGTTCGCCGCCGCATGCTCCTCGAGATACCGGTCGAAGATCGCCTGCACTTCACTGAAGTCCCGTACCTGATGCAGCACCTTCCGCAGCTCAGCAGAATTGGGCAACCCCTTCACGTACCAGCCCAAATGCTTCCGAAACTCCAGTGCCGCCCCAATGGGATCGACCTCATACTCTTGCACGAGACGGGCATGATCAAGGGCCACCGCGAAACGCTCCTCGACCGGCGGCGTGGGCGGCATCGGCTCCCCATTCAACAGGGCGCGGGTCTGCCGGAAGATCCACGGCTGCCCGAAGGAGCCCCGCCCCACCATGATGCCATCACACTGGGTATGCCGGTGCATCCGGATCGCATCTTCCGGCGTCTTGATGTCCCCGTTGCCTAACACCGGGATATCGAGCGCCGCCGCAACCGCCGCGATCTCGTCCCAGTTCGCGAGCCCCGTGTACATCTGCGTCCGTGTCCGCGCATGCAATGCCAGCACGCGGGCCCCAGCATCCTGACAGCGCAGCGCGATCCCCACGGGATCGCGCATCTCCTCGTTCCATCCGCTACGAATCTTGCACGTCACCGGCAGATGCGTTGCGGCGGATACCGCCCGAATAATGGACTCCACCAAGCCAAGGTCCCGCAGGCAGCCAGACCCACCATTCCGGCGGACCACCTTCTTGACCGGACAGCCAAAGTTGATGTCCACGAAGTCGGGCTCGAACAAATCCGTCACCAGCGCGGCCGCTTCCGCCATCGCCTGCGGATCCGAGCCGAAGATTTGGACCCCGATAGGACGCTCGGCTGCCGTGAAGCGCAGCTTGCTCACGGTGGCTGGATTCTCCCGCCGGATCCCCTCGGCGGACAAAAACTCGGTCACGACGACATCCGCCCCGTGCGCATGGCACAGCCGACGGAATGGCGATTCCGAGACCCCCGCCATGGGTGCGAGATAGAGCGGGACCGGATTGGGCGCTGGGAACGGAAAGACCTTGCGGAGCATAGACTTGGAAGCTAGCCACCCGGGGCACACCGGGCAACGCACCCAGTTTGACAGGGCCCGTCCACGGGTTACCATTTAGGGCTATGGAATTGCGAGAGTTCTTTTCAGAAGATGCCGTCCAGCTGGAGCTTCAGGGGACGAGCAAGGATGAGATCCTGAAGGAGTTGATCGGACTACTCAAGCTGGATGAGAAGTCCGAGGGCATGCTCTTCAAGATGCTCAAGCGCCGAGAAAACCTCGGCTCCACCGGGATCGGTCGTGGTATTGCGATCCCGCATTGCCGCTCCCTGGTCGTAAGCCGGCTCCGCGTCGCCTTTGGTCGGAAGTCCGGCGGTGTCGATTTCAAAGCGATCGACGACAAGCCGGTGCACTTCTTCTTCCTGATTGTCGCGCCGCCGCTCGAAGTGTCGAACCAGTACCTGCCCGTGCTGGGGAAGATCGCCCAGTTCAGCAAGGAGAGCGACGTCCCAGGCCGCCTGCTGGAGATCAGCACGCCTGCCGAGTTCATGGCGCTGCTCGAGGAAAAGCGCGTCTAACGATCCGGCGTGGGATGTCCCAATCGCTGTCAGCACAAAGGCCCACCGGCGATCCGGCGGGCCTTTCGCTTAGCGGTCAACCTGCACCCGGGCAATGGTGCCCCGGAGGCGGGAGCGGACGCGCAAACTCTGCAGCACCGCCGCGGCCGCGAGGCCGGACACCAGCCCGATCCAGAGTCCGCGCTCCCGAAGCGGCGTCTGGAATCCCAGCCACATGCCCAAGGGAATGCCCACCCCCCAAAACGCCACGAGATGCAACACGGCGGGAATGCGGGTGTCGCCGGTCCCCCGCAAGACGCCGCTGGTGACCGCCTGCAGGGCATCAAAGACCTGAAAGACCCCGGCCAAGGGGATAAGCGCCACCGCCACCGCAAGCGTGGCGGGCTCGCTCGTGTAGCGTGTGGCCAGCCATGTGGGCGCCGCGAGGAAAACCACGGCGGTCATCGTCATGAATCCCACGCCCACCAGAATGGCGGCGACGGCATCGCGTCGCGCGGCGAGCATATCCCCGCGCCCGATGGCCCGTCCCACCACCACGGCGGCCGCACTCGAAATGCCGAGCGGGACCATGTAGGTCAATGCCGCCATGTTGAGCGCAATCTCATGGCCCGCCAGCGATGGGGCGCCAAACCAGCCCATAAACAACGCCGTCAGGCCAAAGGCAAAGCTCTCGAAAAAGAACTGCGTCCCAATGGGGGTGCCAAGTCGAAGCGTTCGTTGCAACGGCCCCCACGCCGTAGACTCCGGCCGCCAGGGGCGCACATACGGCGCCAGCTCACGATGCGCCGTCAGCGCCAGACAGCCGCACATGCTCCACGTGGCCAACGCCGTGGCAGCGCCAGATCCGGCCACCCCCATCGCCGGGGCACCAAGATGCCCATGAATGAAGGCCCAGTTGGCCACCAGATTCACGACATTCCCGAACGCCACCGCCACGATCACCGGGCGCACCGTCCCCATCGCTTGCAACGCCTGACGGCTCGCCAGGAACAGAAAGAACGGCAACGCACCAAGCGATCGGATGCGGGCATAAATCGCCGTGTCCTGCACAACAGAAGCCGGCTGGCGGGCCCAGGTCAGGAGGGTGTCCCCTGGCCAGAGCGCAAGCATCACCGCGAGTGCCACCAACACCGCGAGGACATAGCCGCGCTGAATGCCACGCGCGGCGTCATCATGCGCCGCGTCATCGTGCGCCGCGGCACCGATGGCCTGTGAGACCACGGGATCGATCACCATGAGCAAACCGATCCCGAACACACTGACATTGAAAAAATAGAAATTGCCGAGGGCCACCGCCGCGATGGCCGACCCACCCAGTCGGCCGACCATCAGCGTATCCACGACGCCCATCAACTGCAGCCCGACATTGATCAACACCACCGGCGCTGCCACGCGCCCCATCTGTCGTAAGTCCGCCGTCCAGGAGGACGGATCACTCACCGGGTCGGCACCGGAGCGCTGATCACCGGGACACACGGTGCCGCCTTATTCCCACTCGATGGTCGCAGGCGGCTTGCTGCTGATGTCGTACACCACGCGATTCACACCGTCCACTTCGTTGATAATCCGGTTGGAAATCCGCCCCAACACCTCGTGCGGGAAGGCAAACCAATCGGCCGTCATGCCATCCGTGCTGGTGACCGCACGCAACGCGATAACGTGCTCGTACGTCCGGCCGTCGCCCATCACACCGACCGACCGCACCGGCAGGAAGACCGCGAAGGCCTGCCAGATCTCCGGATACAGCCCTGCCGCCCGAATCTCTTCGAGGTAAATCGCATCGGCACGCCGAAGGATATCGAGCGCATGCGGGGTCACCTCACCCAACACACGAATCGCCAACCCGGGCCCCGGGAACGGATGCCGCCCAACCATCTCCTCCGGCAGCCCAAGCTCGCGACCCACATTGCGCACTTCGTCCTTGAACAGCTCACGGAGCGGCTCGATGAGGGCGAACTGCATGTCGTCCGGCAGCCCGCCCACATTGTGATGGGTCTTAATCGTTGCCGACGGCCCACCGGTCGCACTCACCGACTCAATCACATCGGGATAGAGCGTGCCCTGCACCAGGAAGGCCGCGTTCTTCCCAGCGTCCGCTGAGGCGCTCTCAAAAACCCGGATGAACTGCTCGCCAATGATTTTGCGCTTCCGCTCGGGCTCACCCACACCCGCGAGCGCCGTGAGAAAGCGCTCTTCGGCGCGTACGGTGACCAACCGGATCCCGAGATGCTCACCCATCGTCCGCTCCACCTGCTCGCGCTCATGCAACCGCAGCAATCCCGTATCGACGAAAATGCAGGTGAGCTGATCACCGATGGCCTTATGGACGAGCGCTGCCGCCACACTGGAATCCACACCGCCCGACAATCCACAGATCACCTGCCGGTCACCGACCAGCGCGCGGATGCGCTCCACCTCCATGCCAATGAAGTGGCCAGGCGTCCAATCCGGCGTGCAGTGACAGACCCCAAACAGGAAGTTCTGAATGATCTCGGCGCCGCGCGCCGAATGATGCACTTCCGCGTGAAACTGAATCGCATGAATCGGACGCGAGACGTGCCGGAAGCCCGCGCAGGTGTGACCGCTGTGGGCCGTCGCGACATACCCGGGGGGCACCACCTCCACATGGTCGCCGTGGCTCATCCATACCGTGGTGGACTCACCCGACGAGAAGCCGGCAAACAATCCGGCGCTTTCGTCGACCGTGACGTCGGCCCGGCCGTACTCCCGACGGCCGGCGCCCACCACCGCGCCCCCCTCGAGATGCGCGATCAGTTGCATGCCGTAGCACACGCCAAGGATGGGCGCCACATCGAGCAACTCACGCGAGACCGTCGGTGCGCCGGCATCGGTTACCGAGCTCGGTCCCCCCGAGAGGATGATGCCGTCCGGTTTCCAGTCCCGGATCCACTCCAGAGAGCGCGAGGCCGGATGAATTTCGGAATAGACGCGCGCCTCACGCACCCGGCGGGCAATGAGCTGGGTGAACTGTGATCCACAGTCCAAAATCAGAATGCGACTGCTCATCAGAAGCGCCACTCCGGGCCGGAGAGCTTGAGGAATTCGACACCATTGGTGTCGAGATCGAGGATGGCGCCGGTCGGCGCGCCGTTCAGCCATCCGCACCCTTCACCGGGATTCACGATCAGCGAGGAGCCACGGGTCTTCATCTCCGGCACGTGCGTAAAGCCATGCACAATCACGTTGTGCCCTTCGATGGACCGCTGATGCACATCGGCGAGATCATGCACCAGCAACACCGACTTGCCACCCAGCTCGAAACTGTGGGGGGATTCAAAAAGCTCCATCGCACCGAAGCCGGTCCGGGCGGCGGACTGCAACGCATCCCGATCCCCATCGTTGCGTCCGAAGACGCCCAAGAGCGGGAGCGAGATGTCCTGGATGGGCTGCAGGGAAAACGGCGAGCAGTAATCCCCGGCGTGCATGATCAGCGAGACGCCGCCTGCGACCATCTGCTCCAGGAGCTGACGGATGGCAGGGACACGATCATGCGTGTCCGACAGCAGACCGATGCGCATTCAGGCATTCCTCCAGTGGAGGTGCGCCCGTTCCAGACGCACCAAGTCTTCCTCACGCTCGCGCTCCGTGATGAGCGCAAACTGCTCTCCATCCACCAGCACTTCACACGGCCGCGGCCGGGAGTTGTAATTCGACGCCATGGTATAGCCGTAGGCACCAGCGGTCCGGACGACCAGCAGATCATCCTTCACCACGTTGGCCATCGTCCGGTCCTTCGCGAAGAAATCGCCGGACTCACAAATCGGTCCGACCACGTCCGCCGTGACCTCGCCGCCAACATCAGCGACCGGATCAATGGCGTGGTAGGCCTGGTAC
>JBEIUK010000182.1:0-6077 GCA_040374415.1 Gemmatimonadaceae bacterium
CGCCCCCAAGACGGCCGCCCCCAAGACGGCCGCCCCCAAGACGGCCGCCCCCAAGTCGGCCGCCCCGAAAAAGGTGGCCCCGAAGAACGCGGCCGTGAAAAAGGCGGCGCCCAAGAAGGCCGCCAAGAAGGGACGGCGGTAGGCCCGTCGAGGGCGGCGTCGACCCTCGACGCCGCCCCGCCCCACCTGGCGCGGGCGATCCTCGATGCCCTGCCCATGACCATCTGGGCCGTGGACCTCGAGGGGCGCATCATCGCCGCCAACCAGGCGTGGTCCCGGTTCGCCGTCGACAATGGCGCCCCGGACATCGCCCCCGAGCCGGCCGTCATTGGCTGCTCCGTCTTCGACAGCCTCGCGGACGACCTCTCCCGCACGCAGATCGTGCAGGCGATGGACGCGCTCCGCTCCGGCAGCGTCCCCTCCGTCCGCTGGGAATTCCCCTGCAATTCCCCCGACGAAGAACGGGTCTTCCTCATGCGGGTGACCGCCCTCCGGCCGACCCCCGGCGCCGAGGTCTCCGGCTTCGTCTTCTCGACGGTGGACATCACGCCGAGTCACCGCTCGCGTGAAGCGCTGATCAATACCGGCATCGCCCTCGCGGAAGCGATCGATGTCGACCGCGTGTATGCCGAAGTCGCCCGCCAAGTGCGGCGCGCCGTCCCCTCCTCCGCCCTGCTCATCGCCCTCGCCGACGAGGAGTCCGCCGGCTTCCGGATCGCCTTCCAGCAAGGGGTCGACGGCCAGCTCGAAGAACGCGAACGCCGCCTCACCCGCGTCTGGCTCGATGCGCTCGCCACCGGACAGGTCGTGCGCCAGATGACCCCCGATGGCCTCGAAATCACCGCCCCGCTCCTCAGCAGCGAAGGGGTCCTCGGCGCGCTCACGCTCTGCGCGGCGCCCATGGAATCGGCGCAGCAGCTCGAGGAAGCCGAGCGGGTGCTCGCCGTGCTCGCCGCGCAAACAGCCGTGGCCATTGAACGCGCCTGGCTCGTGGGACGCGTCGAACAGAAGCGACGGCTCGAAGCGATTGGTGAAGTCGCCGCCGGTGTTGCACATGAACTCCGGAATCCGCTCTTCGGGATCTCCTCCGCCGCCCAGCTGCTGCAGTTTCGTGTGGCGAACGATCCGATCGTCGATAAAAACGTGGGACGGATTCTGCGCGAGGTCGAGCGGCTCAACCGGATGGTCACGTCGCTGCTGGAGTTTGGCCGACCGCACGCGGCGCACCTCGCCCCCGCCGATCCGGATGACATCTGGGATGAGATCCTCGACGGGGAACGTGCGCGTTTGGAGACGAAGGGGCTGCAGTTGCGTCGGCAGCGCGCCGATCGCGCCGTGGCCTGTCTCGTGGACGCCGGCCAGCTCGGGCAGGTCTATCGCAATATTCTCGTGAATGCCTGCGACGCTGCCCCCGACGGCTCCGAGCTCCAGCTCGTTGCCCATGCGCTCCCCACCGGCGGGTGGCGCTGTCGGCTCACGAATGGCGGGCCCACGATCCCGCCGGAAACGCTGTCGCATGTCTTTGAGTTTTTCTTCTCCACGAAGACGGGGGGCACCGGCATCGGCCTCGCCCTCTGCCAGCGCATCATGGACGAACATGGGGGCACGATTGGGATCGAAAGCAGCGCCGACGTTGGCACGACGCTGACCGTCACCCTGCCCCCCGCCCCCCGATGATCCCGCTCTCCATTCTGGTGATCGACGACGACGCGTCGATCCGCGAGACGCTCGTCGATTTCTTCACCACCGTCGGCCACACGGCGCGTGGCGCCGGCACGGGCACCGAAGGGCGGCAGCTCGCCCGTGAGCATGCCCCCGACGTGGTGCTGGTGGATTTGCGTCTTCCCGACGCCGACGGGGAAGTCACGATGGCCGCGCTCCGCGCCGATGATCCGGAGATCGCCGTGATCGTGCTCACCGGCTACGCCGATGTCCGTACCGCCGTGCGCGCCATGCATCACGGGGCGGCCGATGTCCTGGAGAAGCCGGTCGATCTCGAGGTGCTGGGCGCCGCGGTGCTGCGGGCCGCCGAACGCGCGCGCTTGCGACAGGAGGTCGCCGTCCTCCGTGCGCAGACACAGCCGGAGCGTCCGCTCGCCGACGCCCCCGCGCTCGATCCCACGCTCGCGCAGCTCATCGACCTCGCGGCACGCAATGCCGACGCTCCCGTCCTGCTCCAAGGGGAAACCGGCACCGGCAAAGGCCACGTGGCGCGCCTGATTCACGCTCGCTCCGCCCGTTCGGCCGCCCCCTTTGTCGCCATCAACTGCGCCTCGCTGTCGTCGACGTTTTTCGAGAGTGAGCTCTTTGGGCATGAGCGCGGCGCCTTCACCGATGCGCGTCAGGCCAAGCGCGGGCTGCTGGAGGTGGCGGGCGACGGCTCGGTCTTCCTCGATGAAATCGCGGAGATGGCAGCCGATGTGCAGGCGCGCGTCCTCACGGTGCTCGAGGAGCGGAGCTTCCGGCGGCTTGGCGGCACGACGCCGCTGCGCTCGAATGCCCGGGTGATCGCGGCGACGAATGTGCCGCTCGCGGAGGCGGTGTCGGCGGGGCGCGTACGCGCCGATCTGTCGTACCGGTTGCAGGTGCTGACGCTCACGATTCCGCCGCTGCGCGCCCGTCCCACGGAGATCCTCCCCCTCGCCCGCAGCTTCCTCCCCCGCGGCGCGCAGCTCGACGCGAGCGTGGAGCCGGTGCTGGAGCGGTACAGCTGGCCCGGGAATGTCCGCGAGCTCAAGAACACCATCTGGCGGGCGGCGATCCTGGCGGACGGCGCGCCGATCGGCGCCGAGCATGTGGGGCTGGGGCCGGTGGACGGGGTCGCGCGTCGGGGTGCTGGTGACCTGCCCCTGTCGATGCCCCCGGTGCCGCCGGGGAAGGCGCCTTTTGTGGCGTCGATCGCCGAAGTGGAGCGGACGGCGATCCGGAAGGCGCTGATCGCGATGAAGGGGAACCGGTCGCAGGCGGCGCGGGAATTGGGGATCGCCCGGTCGACCTTGCTCGAGAAGATGAAGCGGTACGGACTGACCGGATTACAGTGACCGATTTTCGGTCACTGTCATGCGATTCGATCGGAAACCGGACAGCAGCAGTGCCCGCCTGCGCCGTGCTGCTGCGGTGAACCTATTGGCCTGCTTCGGGTTACGACGGATGAAGCTCCGCGGGTTCACGCGGTCCGTTTCGTGCTGAGGGAACCGGTATGACGACTCCCCCCACCTCCCAGAAGACCGTCCTCATCGTGGAGGACGAGCAATCGATCCGCGACATCCTCGTCGAGCTGTTTGACGTCGAGGGAAACCGGGTCACCGCCGCCGAGCTGTTGCCGGAGGCGATTGAGAAGCTGCGGGTGCAGCATTTTGATCTGATTGTGACCGACCTCCGGTTGGGGGGGAAGCGCGACGGTGGGCTGCAGGTGTTGGCGATGGCCAGCATGTTGTCGGCGGACGCGACGGCGCTGGTGTTGACGGCGTATCCGGACGATTCCAACCGACAGGCGGCGTTCCGGCTGGGCGCGGTGCATTTCCTGGAGAAGCCGGTGGATTTGGCGGTGATTGCGCAGCATGCGGCGCTGGCGCAGGTGCAGACGGCGTTCGCGGCTGGCGCGTCGGCGCCGGCCAGCGCGTGACCGGGGCGCCCCCGACCGTTCCGCAGGATTCCGGGGCGCCCACGCTCCCCGAGCCGCTGGGTGGTGTCCGCCGGTTCGTGACGTGGCGCGGGTACCGGGTGGCGATCACCGAACTCGGGTCCGGGGCGCCTCTGGTGTTGGTGCATTCCATTCATGCGGCGGCGTGGAGCATGGAATGGCGCAATGTTGCTGCACAATTGGCGCAATCATGGCGTGTAATTTCAATTGATTTGCTGGGTTTTGGCGCCTCCGACCGCCCCGACATTGCGTACTCGGCCGAACTGTTTACGGCGCTGATTACCGACGTGGTCCGGGAGGTGGCGGGAGAGCCGGCGGTGCTGGTGGGGTCTTCGCTGGGCGGGGCCTACGTGCTTCGGGTGGCGGCCACGCATCCCGAGCTGGTGCGGGCGGTGAGCCTGATTGGGCCGGCGGGGATCAGCCGGCTGCGGGCGCCCGGTGGGGCGGTGAACCGGTGGGTGCAGCGACTGTTCCGGAGTGCGGTGCCGGGTCGTCGGCTCTTCAACGGCCTCACCTCGCGTTTCAGCATTCGGTTCTTTTTGCGCGACATCTACGCCGACCGGGGGGCGATGACGCCGGCGACGGTCGACCTCTATTGGCGGGGGGCGCATCAGCCCGGGGCGCGCTTTGGCCCGGCGGCGTTTGTGGGGATGGCGCTCAACGTGGACGTCCGGGCGGATCTCGCGACCGTGCGCTGTCCGGTGCAGCTCCTCTGGGGGCGGGAGGCGTCGCAGACGCCGATCCGGGAGGCGGCCGAGGCGCAGGCCATCCGGCCGTGGATGCCGTTCGTGGCGCTCCCTGGTGGCGACCTCCCGCACGATGAACAGCCGGCGGCGTTCGTGGCCGCGCTGCAGGGGTTCCTGGCCGAGGTCTAACGTCCCAATATCCACCTCTTGCGCGGTTGGTATCTAAGTGATATCACTTTAATACCACCCTTCACATGAGGTGTTCATGTTTCGTGAAGTTGATGCCCGGCCGACGGCCGGGATTCCGATGCTCCTGCTGGTGCTGGTGCTCCTCGGTGGATCACTGGCCCTGACGATTTTCGGCGCGCGCGCCGACTCGGCCGTGCTGGTCGTCTCGGGGACGATTGGGTTGACCGTCTTCTCCATCGCGCTCGCCGGCTTCTTCACCGTCGCCCCGAACGATTCGAAGGTCCTCACGCTCTTTGGTACCTATGTCGGGACGGCCAAGGTGCCCGGGCTCTGGTTTGCGAATCCGTTCCTGACCAAGAAAGACGTCTCCCTCCGCGTCCGGAACTTCGAGACCGCCAAGCTCAAGGTGAACGACGCGCACTCCAATCCGGTGGAGATCGGCGCGATTGTGGTCTGGCGGGTGATCGACAGCGCCGAGGCGCTCTTTGAAGTGAACGACTACGTGCAATACGTGGCGATGCAGTCCGAAGCCGCGCTCCGCACCCTGGCCTCGGCGCACCCCTACGATGCCCATGGGCACGGCGACATCGCCCTGAGCACGCATCAGGACGAAGTGAACAAGGGGTTGCTCGCGGCGCTCCATGAACGCTTCGCCAAGGCGGGCGTTGAGGTGATCGAAGCGCGCATCAGCCACCTGGCGTATGCGCAGGAAATCGCGGCGGCGATGCTGCAGCGGCAGCAGGCGAGCGCCATCGTGGCGGCGCGGCAGACGATCGTGGAAGGCGCCGTGGGCATGGTCGAGCAGGCGCTGGACGCCTTGAGCGCGAAGCAGATCGTCACGCTGGATGATGAGCGGAAGGCGGCGATGGTGAGTAACCTGCTGGTGGTGCTCTGCTCCGACCGCGCCGCACAGCCGGTGGTCAACACCGGCACGCTCTACACGTAATCGTGCTGGTACGACGCGCCCCCGGACGCTGACCATGGCCGAACGGAAACCGTTCCTGTTGCGGGTCGATCGCGAGCTGCTGGACGCCGTCCAGCGGTGGGCGAATGACGATCTGCGCAGTCTCAACGGCCAGATTGAATTCCTGCTGCGGCGTGCGCTGCAGCAGGAAGGTCGGCTATCGGCCCGTCGTTCCGACGACCCATCCGCATCCGGGGACGCAACCGCCTGACCGGCCGGTTGCAGATCGCTTCTCCGTCGTCTCTTCTCAAGCCCTCCATGACCTCACGCTTGCTGCGACCGCTCGCGCTCACCGCGTGCGCGCTGCTCTTCCCACTCGCCGCCGACGCACAATCCGCGGGCGCCTCGGCCCCGATCACCTACGTCTATCTGCGCGGCGTGTCGGACACGCTGGGGACCGAGGTGATCACCCGCTCGCCGAGCACCGTACAGGGGGTGCTCAGCATGAAGGGGGTGCCGCGGGTGGTGTGGACACAGGCGCATAGCGGCGGCGTGCCCGGGGCGCTGACGCTCCAGGTGTACATGGCGAACGCCAACGCGAACGCCAACGCGAACGCCAACGCGAACGCCAACGCGAACGCCAACGCGAACGCCA
>JBEIUK010000163.1:0-6612 GCA_040374415.1 Gemmatimonadaceae bacterium
GACACGCGTTCGTTCAGGGTGAGGTCCACCATGGTCCCGTCCACCGCACACACGCAGAACCAGCCACCGGCTCGGTGCAGCGCATGCGGATCGGGAAGTCGCTGCTCGATGCGTGACACACACGTTTCAAACGGCTGCCGTTCCCGCGAGGTGAGCGTATTGAGTTGGGCGCGCGCAACAGAGAGCGCGTGACGCAGCTCCACACGCCACGCGCGTTGGCCAGCGGGATCCGCAAGGCCGCCGCCGAGATAGACGCTCAACGTGGGGACGGTACGATACGAGCGCAGGAAGTTTCGAAGGTCAGTCGAGACAGGCATTGCGGGGTCCAGGTGCGGGTCAGTAACGCTGGGTCAATGGAACCAATGCGGCGGTGCTATTTCAGCCGTGCGCGTACGCCGGTACGCGGCGGTACGCGTACGGCCGTGCGCTTACGGCGGTGAGACGAGGATCCGATTCTCGATAGCGCGAAAGCCGTCGAGGAAGCGCATGGCACGCTCGGCGGCGGCGCGCTGGAAGTACGCGTTCACACGCCCACGCAGGGTGATCATTCCGTCCTCGACGATGGCATCGATCTGGCAGCCAGCCAGGTGGGCCTCCGCATCGAGGGCGCATCGGGCCAGCGCGGCCAACTGTGCGTCGCTGCGATCGGCGCGGATTGCACGGACCACTCCAGGGATCTCCGACGCCACACCATTATCGAACACCGTCAAGCGACTGGGGTGCCGCGGCAGATGGTGAATCGTGCCGGGCGGCAGTCTGGGATCGGTTGTCATGGGACCCATCCGCACCTCAAGAGTGAACGACGTCACCTGCTGTTCATACAATTTGCGAACGGCGTGCTGGCTGTCTGTCGGGAAAGTCATGGACGATGCTGCTCAGGCCGCCGCGGGTGCCGCCGCGGGTGCGGGTGCGGGCGCGGGTGCGGGTGCGTCCCCTGATGGGGCTGGTGCAGGCCACGTGACGACGGGAAGCTCCTCGCGCATGAGGGATTCTCGTTCGCGGAGTCGCGCGGCGCCTTCATCGAGGGCTGCGCGATTCGCGTGGAGAATGGCCACAGCCTGCTCAAGGGCATGCGCCACCAGTTCACGGACTGCCAGTTCGATATCGCGGGCGGTAGCCTCACTGTACATCCGCGATTCGGGCGCGATGAGCACCGCTGGACCAAGGAACGGTCCAGCGGCGGTACCGTAGACCACATGCCCAACCGTCGCATCCATGCCGAGGCGCATGACCATATCTCTGGCGAGCTCAGTGGCTTTGATGAGATCATCGGCGGCCCCCGTGGACAGTTCGCCAAAGGTCACGAGTTCGGCGGCGCGTCCGCCGAGCAAAACCGTCATCTTGTCTTCGAGTTCCCGGCGCGTGGCGATGTAGCGATCGGCGGTGGGGCGTTGCAGGGTGAAGCCCAGCGCCCCGAGCCCGTGGGGAATGATGGAGACTTTATGCACGGGATCGACGCCGGGGAGCGCGAGCGCGATCAATGCGTGTCCCATTTCGTGGACGGAGGTGATCCCTCGTTCCCGCGCTGACAGAATACGGCTCTTCTTTTCCAAACCAGCGATGAGGCGTTCCACAGCGACGGTGAAGTCTTCCAGCACGACCTGATCGCTCCCGCGCCGGGTGGCGGTCAGCGCGGCTTCATTCACGAGATTCGCGAGATCCGCGCCGGTGAATCCCGGGGTGAGGGCGGCGACCTCGTCCAAGCGGAGCGCTGGATCAAGCGGAATGCCTTTGACATGCACGGCGAGGATCTGCGCCCGCCCGGCTCGCTCGGGACGATCCACTAATACTTGACGATCAAAGCGTCCGGCGCGGAGGAGTGCCGGATCGAGCGTCTCTGGCCGATTGGTGGCGGAAAGCAGAATGACGTGTGAATCGGGGGTGAAGCCATCCATTTCGGCCAGCAGCTGATTCAGGGTCTGCTCTTTTTCGTCATTGGCACCGCCCATGACGCCACCGGTGCGAGCGCGTCCAAGCGCATCGATTTCGTCGATGAAGACAATGCAAGGGGCGCATTGGCGCGCTTGTTTGAAGAGGTCGCGTACGCGGGCGGCACCGATCCCGACAAAGAGCTCAACAAACTCGGACCCGTTAATGGAGAGAAACGGGACGCCGGCCTCACCGGCGACGGCGCGGGCCAGGAGCGTCTTCCCCGTGCCCGGTGGACCGACCAGCAGGATCCCCTTGGGGATCCGCGCCCCTAACCGACCAAAGCGCGTAGGATCTTTGAGGAACGCCACGATCTCCCGCAGCTCGGCCTTGGCTTCATCAACGCCCGCGACATCGCCGAAGGTCACCGCGATCCCTCGTTCGGCGTACACTTTTGCCCCACTCCGGCCAAAGCCGAGAACGCCGGTGCCCTGTTGGCTCTGCATACGGCGCATGAGGTACATCCAGACGCCGAGGAAGACGAGCGTGGGGAGGAACCACGAGAGCAGCGTCTCGGTCCATCCGCTCTGCAGATGACCGCCGAACGCCACGCCGCGGGCCCGGAGCAGATCCCCCAGACCGGGGTCCACACGAATCGTGACGACGTCGCCGCGCGGTGTCGTCCCGGCGGGTTTGAGACGTGCCCGCAACTGGCGGTCCGTAACGTCTACGTGCGCGACGATGCCGGAGTCGAGATACGAGAGGAAGGTGCTATAGGGGACTTCGGTGGAGGCGGAGGTCCGCCACGGACGTGCAATGAGCACCGCCAGCACGACCACCAGTGGGAGCAGCCACGCCATCCGGCGGCTCCGGGGCGGGGGCTCTGGGCGGTGCGGTACCGGAGCCTCGCTATCCGTGCGCATAGTGTCCCCGTTGGCGTCGTAGCGTCCTGCTGTCAGGGAAACTCCGGGTGAGCGGTACCCGCTGCCTGACAGACGCCACCGTTGGCGTTCGTGATACTGCGTCCCCACGGTACGACGCGGTGCCGACAGGATCAGCAGGATCGCATTGAATGCGGAGCACAGTCATGTATTCGTCCATGCACCCGTCGCGGCACCGCTCGCTGGTGGAAGCCGAAGATGGAGAACAGGTGGAGTTGGGAACGGTGGTCTTTGACGTCATTCGCCGCGTCTGTGATACCATTGGCGTCCACTCGGGGGATGTGTTGTACTGCGAACGGCGGACACCACAGGCGGTGGTGCTGCGGCGGGACAATGGGCAATGCATCGAGGTGGATCGGGTCTACGCCGCGTTCATTGAAATCCACGGATGCCGAGTCATGTGACGCGCGGGCCTGCGGGGACGGGACGGCCTGCGCGTTCGTCACCGTTACCCCGACGGGCCATGCGGTCAGAGGGACGTCGGATAGGTGTCCGGTAGTTCGTTGGTCGCCGTCAACCCAACGGCCTCGAGCGGTTCCACGGCCCGGGTCCGATCGATGTGGATGAGGGCATCGAACTGCCGGGCGGCGGAGACGCGATAGTAGTGACTCTCGCGTTCTGTGTGCGGCCGATAGATGACCCCGATGGCCCGCGCCAGTCGGGGACGGAGCAGGGCGTCTTCCACGGCAGACCCCCGTGCAGGCAGGTATGCGCTGTCCGGTGCTCCGACTTCATGGAGCAGCCATTCCAGGCTCTCTGGGAGGGCCGGACGGACCGCCATCCGCGAACAGGGCGCGTCCCAGTCGGTGGCCGCCGTGACCGTTCCGCTGAAGGTGCTGAAGCCTACGAGCGCGACCTCGGAGCCCCACGCTTCGCGGGACAGCTGCCCGAGATTCACTTCACCGGCATCGGTCATGGCGGTCGCGCGCGCATCTCCGACGTGCGAATTGTGCGCCCAGACCACCAGCTTGCTGGGGGTGACCATCTGGCGATCCAGAAAGATCCGTAACGCCTGCAACGTGCTCATCATGTGCCGATCCCGCAGGTTCCAGGTATTCACCTGCGCATCGAACATCCCGCGATAGTACTGCTCGGCATGTCGCACCACCCGCGCGTTTTGCTCGGCGGCAAAGAGGGCGGCGGTATCCGTGGGCGCCGCTTGGCGGATGGACCGCATGCTGCGTTGCTGCAGGTCGCGTAGCTGCTCCAGCGTTTCGCGTTCACAGCTGGGGGAGAGCTTGAGACGGACGCCGCGGCCGTAGGCGAGCGGATCCAGTCCGACATGATCAAAGCAGGCGTAACGCTCCCGGGCGACGTGCGCTGCCTCCGGATCAACGGTATCCAGATACGCGATCACCGCCGCCATGGATGCGTGGAGGCTGTACAAGTCGAGCCCATAGAAGCCGACTGGCGCAGCGGGGCCTGCGAGCGCGTCATTATGGTCCCGCAACCAGCCGATGAAGTCGAGCACATCGGCGTTACGCCACATCCACTGCGGAAAGCGCTCGAAACCTTCAAGGGCTTGAATGGCGTCCGTATCGTGCAGAGGGCCACTCCGTCGCACGAACTGATTGACGCGATAGGCGTCCGGCCAGTCCCCCTCCACGGCAATGGCGCTGAAGCCGTGGTCGGTGATTAAGCGTTTGGTCAGTTCCGCGCGCAGCCGATAGAACTCATGGGTACCATGGGTGGCCTCGCCGATCAGCACGACGCGCGCATGGCCGATGCGATGGAGCAGGGGCGTCAGGGAATCCGGGTTCTCCGTGAGATACTGCGCTCCCGCGCCGAGCACCTGCACGGCGTGACGGGTCGCACTTACGGCCAGCGAGGGTGCGGTCAGGACGGCGGTGGGATGCGACGCGATGGGCGCCGATTCCTTCCGGGCGGCCTGTTCGGCCTGGTGCCGAATCATGCGATCGGCGGCGGCATCGAGATGTCGGATTACCTCAGCGTCATCGGTATCGGGGAACTGATCGTACCAGACCCCAACACTGACAAATGCCTCGGGAATCCGGAGGCATATGCAGGCATCGCAGGTCGGTGTGATGGCATTCACGGCATCCAACGATCCCACCGGAACCGCGACGATGACCCGCTGGGGGCGATGCACCCGCGTCTCCGCGATCGCGGCTTGCATGGTTAAGCCGGTCGCCAGTCCATCATCCACCAGAATCACGGTCTTCCCGGAGAGCACCGGGCCGGCGCGCCCCTGTCGGTAGCTCTGCTCACGGCGCAGCAATTCCTGAGTCGCACGATGCGTAATGGCATCGATCGCGTCCTGTGAGAGCTGCAGGGCCCGCACCGCGGCCTCGTTCAGGACCCGGATCCCATCGGCCCCAATCGCGCCAATCGCGTACTCCTCGTGTGCTGGGGCACCAAGTTTTCGGACGACACTGACATCGAGTGGGGCACGCAGGGCATCCGCCACCATGGCGGCAACGGGTACCCCACCACGCGCGAGGGCACGCACCACGATATCCGGTTGCTCCGCGTAGGCGGCAAGGTGATCGGCCAGCTGTCGGCCTGCATCAAGGCGGTCTCGGAATCGCATCGTCATTGCCCGTACACGTCGTGGTGGAGAAGTACCGTCAGAGGCTGACAAGCAGTTGATCGTCAATCGCACTGACGCCTGGAGCGGCCCAGGCCGCACGCTCTGCGTCCATCCGCTCGGCCCAGGAGCGTACGGTCCCGCGGAGGGTCACGCGTCCATCATGCGTTTCCACGGTGATGTTCTTGGCGTCGAGATCGGCGCTGCGGTGCAGCGCCGCGCGGATCTTGCGATCCACCTCCGACGGCTGCACATGGGACGGCTTCACGGTGACGTGATTGATGAGTCCCTTGACGCCGGACAGATACCGACAGGCGCGTTCCGCCGCGAGGCGCTCGTGATGCGCGCTCACGTGTCCGTCCAGCGTGACGAAGCCATGCTCGACTTTGACCTTGAGGGCATCACTGGGGACGTCCACATCCCACTGCAGTGCATTCAAGGCCGCATGCGCGATGTCGGCATCAGACTTTTCAAAGGTCGAGGGGATGCGAACCGTCAGGTCCTCCGCAATCGCTCGGACCCCGGCCACCCGCTCGGCGGCCGCCTCAGCCGCCAGCTTTTGCGAGAAACTGGTGACGCTGCCTGAGAGCGTCACCACGCCATCCTTCGCCGCCACGCCAATTTCACAGTTCCGAGTCATGGGATCCCACTGCAGTTCATCAATGACGTCCTTCTGAAGCTGCGTATTGTTCTTGGGCATGGTCTGGTCCTCTCGGGGCGAAAGCACGGAACACGGTGAGACTGCGTGGAGCAGCATACCCGGGCGATGCGGATCGTTCTGTCAGGCAATCGCGCCATCCTGTCCGTCAGGCATCGTCAGCGCACGAGCAGGCCGGCTTCCAACGAGGTCTTCACATAGTCACTGCGGTGCTGGATGCCGATTTTTTCACAGATGCGATGGCGATACGTATCCACCGTCTTGACGGTGATGCCGAGCTGGGCGGCGATCTCCGGACCACTGAAGCCACGTGCGACGAGCAGGAAGACCGACTGCTCCCGAGCACTCAACTGTTCCACCAGTTGGCGTGCCGCGCCGCCGGTGCGCGCCGGTGCCGGGGTGCGGAGGCCGGAGGCCAGGATCTTCGCCGTGCTGGGGAGCACATAGGTCCCACCGGCGGCGACCGCCTCGACGGCATCATGGAGCTCGGAGAGCGAGACGGTCCGCGGCAAAAAGCCGTAGGCGCCCGCACGGAATGCATCGAGGATGAAATCGGTGTTGTCTTCATCACCCAGCACAATCGCATGGGCGGCTCC
>JBEIUK010000049.1:0-14763 GCA_040374415.1 Gemmatimonadaceae bacterium
AGCGGCGGTCGGTCGGCCACCACCGGATCGTCCGCGCCCGGCACCCAGCCAAAGTTCGCATACTGGGCAAAAATGCCGTTGTACACGTTCCGGAAGGTGACGAGGAAACGCCCGGCCGTTTCGCGGATCGCCTGCTCATCAAACCGCCGCGGCACCCACACCTGACTGGAGGCCACCAAGAACAGTCGCACCGCATCGGCCCCGTGACGCGACAGCACGTCCCACGGGTTGACCACGTTGCCGCGGCTCTTCGACATCTTCTGGCCGGTGGCATCGAGCACGAGGTCATTCACAACCACGTTGCGATAGGGCGCCGCGGACCCCGCCGCGTTGTTGGGGAGCGCATCTCCCAGCCCGGTCGCGATCGCCAACAGTGAATAGAACCAGCCGCGCGTCTGATCGACCCCTTCACAAATGAAGTCCGCCGGAAATTGCGCGGCCACCATCTCACGGTTCTCGAACGGGTAGTGCCATTGCGCGAACGGCATCGCCCCGGAATCGAACCAGGTGTCGATCACTTCCGGGACGCGCCGCATCGTGCCCGTGCCACTTGGTGACGGCCAGCTGTACTGATCGATGTGCGGCTTGTGCGGATCGAAATCTTCCGGCAATGGCCGCCCGATGCGCTGCGCAAGCTCCTCGAAGCTCCCCAGCACATCGATCTCCGTGGGATCGGCGTCGTTGACCCACACCGGCAACGGCGTCCCCCAATAGCGATCGCGGGAGATGGCCCAATCCACGTTGTTGTGGAGCCATTCCCCAAAACGACCGCTCCCGACTTCCGCGGGATTCCAGTTCACCGCCGCGTTCCGCGCCAGCAGATCATCGCGCACCGCCGTGGTCCGCACAAACCACGAGCCACGCGCGTAGTAGAGCAGCGGCGTCCCGCACCGCCAGCAGTGCGGATACGCGTGCACAAAGGTCGACGCCTTCCAGAGCACGTCGCGCTCGCGCAGCACCTCGGTGATCCGCGGATCGGCCTTCTTCACAAACAGGCCACCCACCTCGGGGATCTCGGGCAGGAACTCGCCACGCGCCGTCACCGGCTGCAGGAACGCCAACCCATGCCGCTGTCCCGCGGCATAGTCGTCGGCGCCGAATGCCGGCGCCATATGCACCACGCCGCTGCCGTCATCGGCCGAGACAAAGCCTTCGCCCACGATGACCTCATGGCGGCCTTCGTCGGGATACGGTACCCAATCGAGCGGACGCTGATAGCGCAGCCCCACCAGATCGGCCCCGCGATGCGTCGTCACCACGTCCCACCGGTCGGCCCAATCGGCGCCCAGTACCGCTGGCACGCGCGCCTCCGCCAACACAATCGTCCACTCCGCCCCCGTCTTCTTCCGGAGCTCGGCGTAGGTCAGATCGGGGTGCACCGCGAGCGCGGTGTTGGAGACGAGCGTCCAGGGCGTGGTCGTCCAGACGATGATCCGCCGCCGATACGACGTCGTGGGCTGGCCATCGGCGCCGAGCAGGTCGAGCGCGATGTAGACGCTCGGATCCTCCACATCCTCGTAGCCCTGCGCGACTTCATGGCTCGACAGCGCCGTGCCACAGCGCGCGCAGTACGGCAGAATCTTGTGCCCCTTGAAGAGCAGCCCCTTGCTGTGGAGCGTCTTGAGCGCCCACCACTCGCTCTCCACGAACTTGTTGTCGTACGTAACGTAGGGATCATCGTAGTCGAGCCAATACGCGGTGCGACGGGACAGCTTCTCCCACTCGCCGCGATACTTCCAGACACTCTCGCGGCAGCGCCGGTTGAATTCGGCGACGCCGACCTGCTCGATGAGCTGCTTGCCGCCGAGCTTCGCGACCTCGGCGAGCTCCAGCCCCTGCCGCTCGGCGGCTTCGCGCTGCAGCTCCTTCTCGACCTCGATCTCAACCGGCAGCCCGTGCGTGTCCCATCCGGCCTTCCGCGGCACATAGTGCCCGCGCATCGCGCGGTGGCGGCAGAACAGATCCTTGATGGTGCGGGCGAAGACGTGATGAATCCCGGGGCGCCCGTTCGCCGTCGGCGGCCCCTCGAAAAAGACGTACGGCGGCGCATCCTGACGCGCCGTCTGCACGGCTTCAAAGAGGCGCTCCGATTCCCACTGCGTCAGCAGCGTCTGTTCCAGCGCATCAGCGCTGACATCGGGGAGCGGCGTAAACGCGATCGCGTCCTTCGGTCCAGTCATGACGAAAACGGGCGGTGGCGCCGGGATCCCGGCAGCGTGACAATCACAGGCGAGGTGACGCGCATCAGAGGCGTTCCACCACACCGCGCACAATCGCGGTGAGTCGGGGTTCACCAATACGCGCCACGGCCAAAATCTGGTCGAGGCTCGCCGGCTCAAGGGCGTCCGGCAGGCACTGATCGGTAATGATGGAGAGGCCCAGCACGCGCAGTCCGGCATGCCGCGCGACGATGACTTCCGGTACCGTTGACATCCCGACCACATCGGCCCCCATGAGCCGCAGCATGCGATACTCGGCGCGCGTCTCGAGGTTAGGGCCCGGCACGGCGGCATAGACCCCTTCGCGGAGTGTCACACCGGCTGCCTGTGCGGCCGCGCGCGCCAATTGCCGCAGCGGCACGTCATACGGTTCGGACATATCCGGGAACCGCGGCCCCAGCTGCTCGTCATTCGGGCCAATAAGCGGATTGTCGCCCAGCAGGTTGAGATGATCGCTGATCAACATCACGTCAGCCGGGGCCCAGAGCGGATGCATCCCGCCGCAGGCGTTGCTGACGATCAGTACCTCGGCGCCAAGCGCGTGCAGCACGCGCACCGGGAAGGTGACCTGCTGCAGCGTGTAGCCTTCGTACGCGTGGAAGCGCCCCTGCATGGCGATGACCGTCCGTCCGGCCAGCGTCCCGCACAGCAACCGGCCACGATGCGACTCCACCGTCGGCACGGGGAAGCCTGGCAGCTCGCTGTACGGAATGGCCACCTCAATGGTCATCTCTTGGGCCAGGGCACCCAACCCGGTCCCGAGAATGATGGCCGCATCGGGACGGCGTGCGAAGCGATCGCGCACAACGGCCGCGCACGCGGCAATCGCCTCGCGCATCGCCAGTACGGCGTCGGGCGGCGGCGCCGACATGGCCCCACTCATCCCCGGTCTCCGAACAGCGCCGAGCCCACGCGCACATGCGTGGCCCCTTCTTCAATGCCGATTTCGTAGTCGCCCGACATCCCCATGCTGAGCCACGGGGCGGCGTGGCCGGCGGCCTGCAACTGCGCCCGTGCATCTCGCGCGCCAGCAAAGACCTGACGCAACGTGGCTTCAGCGGCCTCAAACGGCGCCATCGTCATCGCCCCCATCACGCGCAACGCCTGACAGTGATGCAACCGGTCGGCGAGTGCCGGGACGTCGGACAGCGACAGCCCACTCTTGGTGTCTTCGCCGCTGATGTTGACCTGTACCAAAATGTCGAGCGTGGTCCCCGCGGCGGCGGCAGCACTGTTCAGCGCCTCGGCCAACCGGTCACTGTCCACGCCGTGGACGAGGGCGAAGTTGAGCGCGGCCTTGGCTTTGTTGCGCTGCAGGTGGCCAATGAGGTGCCACCGGACCGGTGCGGACACGAGCGCCATCTTGCCCTCGGCTTCCTGCACGCGGTTCTCACCGACGTCGGTCACGCCGGCCTGCCACACGGCCTCGACGATCTCAGGGCCGTGCGTCTTCGTGACGGCCACCAAGGTTACTGATTGGCCATGCCCGCCGCGCGCAACGGCCGCCGACATCCGATCCCGTACCTCGGCGACCCGTGACGACACGCGCTGCTGCAGCGCTGAGGCGACGGGGTCCGAAATTGGCATAGCATAAGAAGTTAGCTACCGTTACAAGTCGCCACAAGTAATGTATCGCGCTGCGCGGCGAGCTGTGGACAGCGGAGCAGTGCCTGCATCTGCACCGCCGCCGGATCGGCCCATACGGGCAGTGGCCGGAGCGCCGACGGCGGGATCCGTTCGGCCGCCTGGCGCATCGCGGCGAGGTTCACGACCACCGTGCCGGCCGGGGCGGTCCAGGTCTGGGCATAGACCAAGCCTTCCAGCTGCCAGCCAGCCGACGGGTCGATCCGACGGCGATCGGCGGCACTGAGGTAGGCGCTCACCCGAAGGGGGCGCCGCTGGGCCGTCGCGCGGATCGCGACCGACCGCAGCGTGGCATCTAGTCCCGGCCAGTCGGCGACCGCCGCGGCCGGCAGCAGGTCGGCACGGCGCGCCAATTCGTCGCGATACCAGCGGGCGCCGAGGAGGGGCACGGTGATGACCTGCACGTCCGGACGGACCTGCTCCACCTGTTGCAGATACCAGAGCGGGAAACTGTCGTTGTCCCCCGCCGTGAGCAGCACCCCGTTGGGCGGGACGGCATCGAGAAATTGCCGCGCGATCGTTCGCGGGAGCATGGCCAGTGGCGCGATCCGCCGGTCCGCGACCTGGCGATTCGCCAGCAGTGGCACCGCCGCAACGATCAACGGGAGCACCCCGAGCGCCACCGCCAGCGGCCCCGGCACACGGCGGGTCAGCACACGCGCCACCGCGGCCAGCCCCGCACCGGCACAGAGCCCCCACGCCCAGAAGCCGAGGACAAAGAAGTAGTCCCGCTCGCGCGCCTCATGCAGCGTGCCCGAGGGGACCACGCCGGCACCGAAGGAGGGACCCGGCGCCATGTTGAGCCACACCGCGACGCCGACCGTTCCAGAGAGAGGAGCAGCAGCGCCATCGCCCGCCCCACGCGCGCCTCATACCGCCACAGGGTGCGGAGTCCCAGCACGCCGAGCCAGCCCCACACCACGGTCAGCGCGGTGCGCGCGAGCGACGGCGGTGCCATCGGATGCAGCCCGTACGCGACCTGCCAGTCGGCCCACTCGAAGACATTGCCCAGCTGCACCCACCACGCGACGGTCCGGGGCCACAGTCCAGCGACGGCGTATTGCTTCCGCTGCACCACGTCGAGGAGCGCCGAGAGGGTGACCGGATGGCCGGCGTCGAGGATGGGCCCGCGCGCGGCCAGCAACGGCAGGATCGCCACCGCCGAGAGTCCAAGGAGGGCCAGTGCCAACCAGCCGACTACGTCGCGGAACCGGGGACGCGGACCGCGCCAGGCAAAGGCGATCGACGCCGGGAGCGCCACGAGGATGCTCAAATGGAGCGGCACCGCGAGCCCGGTCACAAAGGCCATCACCGCGCGCCATCGCTGGCGTTGGGCCTCGGGGGTGTCGCGCCGTCCGGCCCGCTCGCCCGCCGCCAGCAGCAACGCCGACGCCAAGATGGCGACGGCGTAGACTTCGGCTTCGGTGGCGTTATTCCAGACGCTCCACATGGTGCCGGCCGCGACCGCCGCCGCCACGGCGCCGCGCGCGCCGATCCATCGCTGCAGCATCCCTGCGCCAACGCCACCGGCAAGGGCGGAGGCTATGACCGACAGCATCGTGACCGCACGCACCGGGCCGGTATTACTGAAGACCGTGGCCGACAGGTGGCCCAGCAGCACCCACAGCGGCGTCCCCGGTGGATGGGGAATACCGAGCGTTTGCGCGGCGGTCACCAGTTCACTGGCGTCCCAAAAGGTGAGATCCGGAGCGGCGGTCCCGAGATAGATCGCCAACAACAACACGGCCGTGACGCCACCGGCGATCAGCGAGGCCGGCAGTCGGATCACGATGCGGGCGTCCCGGAGACCGCCGACGCTGCTCCCGACGCCATCGCGACGCCATGCTCGGCGGTGCTCCGTGTGGCTCGCCCGCTCAGCAGGTCGCGCACCTGCATCGCCGTCAATCCGGTTTCGAGAGTTCCATTCCGCGCGACGGAGACCATCGCCGTTTCCTCGGAGACGACAATCACCACCGCGTCGGTCTCTTCACTCAAGCCAAGGGCGGCGCGATGGCGCGTTCCCAGCGACCGATCGCCGACCGCCCCCTGCGAGAGGGGCAGAATGCATCCGGCCGCCACGATCGTATCGCCGCGCACAATGACCGCCCCATCGTGCAGCGGTGAATACGGCGTGAAGATCGTCGCGAGCAGATCGGCGCTGAGGCGGGCCTGCATCGCGGAGCCACTTTCGATGAAGCTTTCAAGCGGCGTGTCGCGCTCGATCGCAATGATGGCCCCGACGCCGGAGCGCGCGAGGCGCTCGACGGCATCGGCGATCTCATCGACGAACGGTTCGGCCGCGTCGCCCCGAAAGAAGCGCGTCACGCGCGCCTGTCCGAGACGGGCCAGCGCGGCACGCACCTCGGGCTGGAAAATCACCAGCAGCGCGAAGGCGCCGTAGGTGAAGAGCAACCCCAAGAGGTACGTGATCATGGTGAGCTTGAGGAGCGACGCGACCGCGTACACGCCGACGAGCACCACGATCCCGGCCAGGATTTGCAGCGCACGCGTCCCTTGGAACAGCCAGAGGATGCGATAGAAGACGAGCGCGACGACCCCGATCTCCAGGCCGTCGCGCCAGTCTACGTGCAGCGAACGCAGCAGCGTGAGGAACGTCACGCTGAGGCGCCCGGATCAGGCAGGCGCCACCTCGGGACCGCCGAGAAACGGCGGCGCGGACGGACGGGGCGCCACCGGCGCCGCCGGCGGCACCACTGGGGGCACGGACGGCGTATCGGTGGGACGCGGCGGCAGCTCCTTCCCTTCCTTCAGGAGGATGATGTCATCCCGCGTGAGCGTCTCGCGCTCCAGCAGCTGCGTCGCGACCTGATCGAGGAGGGCGCGATGTTCGGTGAGGACCGACACCGCACGGGCATGCGCCTCGAAGGCCACACGCTTCACGTCCGCGTCCACCGCCTGCGCCGTCTGCTCGGAGACTTCCCGGCGCGACTGGATCTCGCGACCGAGGAAGAGCTCCTGTTCGTTGTCGCCAACGAGGATCGGCCCGATCGCGTCGGAGAGTCCCCACTGCGTGACGTACCGACGCGCGATGCTGGTGGCCTGCTGGATATCGCTCGCGGCACCGGTCGTCACGCGGCCATGCCCAAAGACGATTTCCTCGGCCGCCCGCCCGCCGTACGCCATCACCAGGCGCGCCTCGAGCTGCTCACGCGTCACCGACACGCGATCGTCCTCAGGCAGCGTGAACGCGATGCCCAGCGCACGGCCGCGCGGCACGATCGTGACCTTGTGCAACGGATCGTTCCCCTTGACCATCATGGCGCAGACCGCGTGACCCGCTTCATGGAACGCGGTGAGGCGACGCTCCTCGTCCTTCATCACGAGCGACTTCCGTTCGGCGCCCAGCATGACGCGATCCTTCGCGTCTTCGAGGTCGCCCATGAAGATCTTTTCATGATTCCGACGGGCGGCGAGCAGCGCGCCTTCGTTCACCAGGTTGGCGAGATCCGCACCGGCCATGCCGGGGGTCCCACGCGCCAGGGAGCCGACGCTGACGTCATCCGCGATCGGCTTGTTGCGGAGGTGGACCTTGAGGATGCCTTCACGGCCCCGGAGATCGGGGGCGTCGACGACGATCTGGCGGTCAAAGCGACCCGGACGCAGAAGCGCGGGATCGAGCACGTCGGGACGATTGGTGGCGGCGATCAGGATCACGCCATCATTCGACTCGAAGCCGTCCATTTCGACGAGCAACTGATTGAGCGTCTGCTCACGCTCATCATGCCCACCGCCGAGTCCGGCGCCACGATGGCGTCCCACGGCGTCGATTTCGTCGATGAAGATGATGCACGGCGCGCTCGCCTTCCCCTGCTCGAAGAGATCGCGCACGCGCGAGGCGCCCACGCCGACGAACATTTCGACGAAGTCGGAACCCGACATCGAGAAGAAGGGGCGCCCCGCTTCGCCGGCGACGGCGCGCGCGAGCAGCGTCTTGCCGGTGCCCGGCGGGCCCACCAGCAGCGCGCCCTTCGGGAGGCGACCACCCAGTTTGGTGAACTTCTGCGGATCCTTCAGGAACTCGATGATTTCCTGCAGCTCGACCTTGGCTTCATCAGCACCGGCCACATCGGCGAAGGTGACCTTCGGCGTGTCGCCGCTCAGCAACTTCGCCTTGCTCTTCCCGAAGGAGAACGCCTTGTTGCCGCCGGCCTGCATCTGCCGGAGCAGGAAGAGCCAGATCCCGAAGACGAGGACGTACGGCAGGATCGAGATGATCACACTGCCGATGTTGATGCGGGCTTCCTGCGCCGCGATGCGCACGTTGCGCGCGAAGAGCAGTTTGGACTCTTCGGCTGCCGAGCCCGGCACGAGGCGCACGGTAAAGCGCCGAGCGTCCCGCCCGGCGATCCGCACCGACTGATTGAACTCGCCCGTAAGCAGGTTGTCCGGCTCAAAGGTCGCCTTTTTGATATTCCCGAGCTCCAACTGCTGGCGATACGCCGTCAGTTCGATTTCAGGCGCCTGGGTTTCCCGGCCTCCCGACCACGTGATGAACGCCACCGGGATCAGGATCAAGAGAATCCAGAACGACAGCGTCTTGGAGAGGCGGGCCCAGTTCGTGGGCTTCTTCGGAGATGGCGTCATGGGGCCTGGCGAAAAGAGAGCTGCAAACCGTGAAGGGGACCGACGCGGCTACTGCAGGCTGGCGACATACGGGAGATGCCGGAAATTCTCGGCATGATCGAGCCCGTATCCCACCAGAAATTCATGTGGCGCATCGAACCCAATGAACCGGGTCGGATGGTGAAGTTCCGTGGCAATGTGCTTGTGCAGCAACGCGCAAATTTCCAGCGACCGGGGACGGCGCGCCCCCAGTAGATCCATCAGTCGGCTCAGGGTCCGCCCGGAGTCGACAATATCCTCGACTAACAGAATGTGTTTCCCTTCGAGAATCGTTTCCGGGTCGTACACGAGCCGGACGACGCCACTCGATTCCATGGCGTCGCCGTACGACGACGCCACGAGAAAATCCACCTGGAGCGGGCGATGGATCTCCCGCACGAGGTCACTCAGAAAAATGAAGCTGCCCTTGAGCAGCCCCAAGACCAGCAGGTCCCCTTCGGGGTAGGCCGCGGTGATCTCGGCGCCCAGCTCACGCACGCGGGCGTCGATGGCCGCCGCATCATAGACGATGCGGCGCACCGCCCGTCCTTCCAACCGGGGATCCGCTTCGAGGGGTGCTGCCACAGCGTCAGAAGGACTCGCGTTCACACCGATACCAGAAAATGTCTGCTCCGTCCGTCCCGGTCGGTGCCACGGTCGGTGGACAGACGCCAGGGACGGCCACGAGGGTTTCGTTGACAAAGACGACTGGCCACCCCGTTCGATCCACAGCCGGAATGTGCCGATCTGCAAAATAGCGCGAAATGCGACGGCCGGTGGGGAAACCGGGCGATTGCATCCGATCGCCGGCACGCCACCCCCGGAGCGACACCCTGCCGTTGGTCGGCACCGCGAAGCTCCAGTGGTCCGGATCCCGACTGCCGGCGACCACCCGACTGAAGCGCCATGCACCGAGCCGACGCGGCACCGCGGCCGCATCGCCGCTCCAGCTCCACGCGACCGCATGCTCCGCCGGCAGGGCGCGGCGCAGCTCGAACCACGCGTCGGCACCGACCCCGTGATGCAGCACCACCCCGCCACCCGCCACGGTGAGGTACGCCCCACGACGGCTGTTCGTGGTAAACCCGACTAACGCCCGGGTTCCCTTGGCATCGAGGATCACGCCCACGCGGGCGCAGAGCGCTGGCCACACCACCGCCAATCCTGCCGGTGTCATCCCAACGAGGGGGGCGGTCGGCACCCGGAGCGCCGCGGTCCCGGGCACCAGCTCCGCTCCAATCCCGTCGACGAACGCCTCGAGCTCGCGCCGCCAGTGCGCGGCGGCCTCGCCAAGCGCCAGCAGGCTGTCACCAAAGCCGGGGCGCACCCGTTCCAACGCGGGGAGGTGATCGCTCCGGACGCGTCCGCGCAGGAACTGCGGGGAGGCGTTCGTGGGGTCCACGCAATACGGAATCGCCTCCGCCTCCACCCAACCGGCCACTTCGTGCCGCCGGACGGGGAGCCACGGGCGCAGCATCGGCGACGGTGCCGCCAGCGCGGCAATCCCGCGGGCGCCGGCGCCGCGCAGGATGCGCATCACGATCGTTTCGAGCTGATCGTCCTGCGTGTGCGCCGTCACGATGCGGCCCTGATAGGCGCGGGCGACGCGCCGCAGGAAGGCCCAGCGGGCATCGCGCCACGCGACCTCGGTGTTGGGGAGCCCGCGCGCGCGTTCTCGCACGGCCGTGAGCCCCAGGCGGCGGGCCTCGGCGACCACCAGCCCTGCCGCCTCGGTCGCAAAGGCGCCGGTCCCGTGATCGAAGGTGGCCACGGCGGCGATGCGATGGGGCGCCCATCGGGCCACGGCATGCAGGAGCGCCATAGAGTCCCGCCCCCCGGAAACCGCCAACACCAGCGGGCCACCGTCGGCGGGGAGTCCCACCTCCACGGCCGCCCGCAGCAGGTCGGCGGTGGGGACCTCCGGGGGCATCACCTCATCATCGGGCACCGATTCCGCCCCCGGAGCGTTAGTCGCAGGAACATCCGGTGGCGTGGCCGCGCGCGGAGAGGATCGGGGCATACAGGACAATTGGCGCCCCGGCGCCCCGGCGTCAATCCATTGGCGCCGGCCTCCCCCTACCTCTCGCGGGCCGACTGCACTATTCTTCGCGGCGCACTCTTTGCGCCTGTCCGCTCATCGTCGGAGATCTTCACGTGGAACATCACGGCTTATTCGGCACCATTTGGGCCTCTCTGGGCATGACCGCCTATTACATGGCGCTCACCTGGATCAATATTCTGTTGGGGCTCTTTCTGACGCCGCTGTTCCTGATTCCGGTCACCTGGCTGCAGGATCGGAAGGCGAAGAGCTAAGCGTTGCGCCCGCGACCACGCGGGCTGCGAGCATGACAGACGGGGGGCGATCCATCACGGACCGCCCCCCGTTGTTGTTCGGGACGTCGTGGCCTCACGACGACGCCGGCAGCGGCCCCGCTGTGGGCCGCCGCCCTTCTCGTTAGCTGCGCCGCGCCGAGGGCAGCGCGCCGTAGATCTCGCTCGCCGAGAGCACGACCGCATCGCCGAGGGGGACGCTGCGTCCGGCAAGATCGCTGAGGTCGCTGCCGTGATACGCTTCTTCGCCATGCTCGCTCACGTCGATGCCGGTCATTTCGACATCGACCGCGACGCGCAGCGGCATCACGAGGCGCAGCGCGCCCAGAATGGCCACGCTGCCAGCGGCCGCAAAGAGCACCGTGGCGCCAACGGCCAGCAGCTGGATGCCCACGAGCTGCGGATTGCCCGCCAGCAAGCCATCGGCCCCAGCGGGGTTCACCGCTTTACTGGCGAAGACGCCGGTCAGCACCGCGCCCATGATGCCGGCGACGCCGTGACAGGCGAAGACATCGAGCGTGTCATCGACGCGGGTCTTCGCCCGGTACTGCAAGGCAAAGAATGAGCAGGGGGCGGCCAACGCCCCGATCGCAATCGCCGAGAGCGGGGAGACAAAGCCAGCCGCCGGGGTGATCGCGACGAGTCCCACGACCGCCCCCGTCGCGGCACCCACCGCCGTCGCGCGTCCCCCGCGCAGATATTCGAGGGCAATCCAGGACACGAGCGCCGCGGCGGCCGCCGTGTGCGTGGTGAGGACGGCATTGGCGGCAATGCCGTTGGCCGCGAGTGCCGACCCCCCGTTGAAGCCAAACCACCCGAACCAGAGGAGCCCGGCCCCCAAGAGCGCGAAGGGCACGTTGTGCGGCACCATCGGGACGCGGTGGAAATCGCGGCGCGGACCGAGGGTGATCGCCAGCACGAGCGCGGTGACCCCGGCGCTGATATGCACCACGGTGCCGCCCGCGAAATCGAGGGCCCCCAGCGAGCGCAGCCAGCCCCCGTCGCCCCAGACCCAATGCGCGAGTGGATCATAGATCAGCGTCGACCAGAGCACCCCGAAGAGCAGGTAGCTGATGTAGCGCATGCGATCGATCACCGCGCCGGAGAAGAGCGCGACGGTGATCCCCGCGAACATCGCCTGGTAGACGGCGAAGAGCACATGCGGCAGCGTGGCCGCATAGGTGGGGTTGGCCACATCGGTCACGCCACGGAAACCGGCCCAGGCCAGGCTGCCCAGCCAGGACGACCCGGGGGCAAAGGCCAGACTGTAGCCGAAGAGGACCCACTGCACCGTGATGACGGCCAACGCGCCGAGGCTCATGAGCATGGTATTCAGCGCGCTCTTCTGCCGGACCAGACCGCCGTAGAAAAAGGCGAGGCCGGGGACCATCAGCGCGACCAAGGCCGTGCTGATGAGCAGCCACGCGGTATCGCCGCCAGAGATCGGGGGCATCAGCGTGCCTCCCCGGTGGACGGCGGACCCTCGAGCTGCGTCAGCCGCATGACTTCATCGGCATTCACCGCGGTCAACGCCTGATTGTCGCGTTCCCCGGTGCGGATGCGAACCGTTTCCGAGAGCGGCATGATGAAGATCTTGCCGTCCCCCACTTCGCCCGTGCGCGCCGCCTGACAGATCGCCTCGATGGTGCGCTCGACGAACGCCTCGGAGCAGGCCATTTCGATGCGCACCTTCTCGTGGAACTCCAGCACCACCGTGTCGCCGCGATAACGCTGCACCGTATCGCGCTCACCGCCATGCCCGCTCACCCGTGACAGGGTCATCCCGGTGACCCCCACTTGAAAGAGCGCGCGCTTCACGTCCGCAAGTTTTTCGGGTCGAATAATGGCGACGATCAGCTTCATGGTGACGGGTCGCAGGGTGGGAGGAAACAGCAGGCGCAGTCCGGAACCAGAGCACAACGACGGCGCGCCCACTGACGTTCCCGCGTCGAGGGCCGCGCATTAGGATGAAGGATGCCGGCTACCCTGCACCGCTTCGCCACCCCCACCGTTCCCATCGATCCCGCGATCTGGGAGACGGCGTCGGCCATTGACGCCTACATTGACCGAGCGACATCGCTCCAGTCGCTTTGGCAGTCGGCGCGACGGGTGGCGCAGATCTCCGACGCCGTCCGTGACGCCGCCGCGCGGCTCGTCCCGCCCGTGCACCTGCTGGCCCTGACCGAAGACTGGTGTGGTGATGCGGTTCACACGTTGGGTGTGGTCGCCCGGATCGCGGAGGCCGCCCCGCAGGTGACGTTGCGTCTCGTGAGCCGCGACGCGCATCCTGCGCTCATGGACGCGCATCTGAGCGCCGGAAGCCGGTCGATTCCGGTGGTCATGGCGCTCGATGTCACGGGCGCGGAATGGGGCTGGTGGGGCCCCCGCCCCTCTCTGCTGCAGACGTGGGTGAAAGACGACGGGATGGCGCTCGACAAAGAGGCGCGCTGGAAAGCCATCCGCACCTGGTACGCGCGCGACCGCGGTGAGGCCACGGCGGCTGAGGTACTCGCTCTGCTGACGCACGCCGCCGATGGGATCCGCGGCAGCGCGGTGCGCCTAGCCGAGTGACGGGGTGAGCGCGTCGTACTGACGACCGCGCCACCGGCGCGGCGTCCGCATCGTGCTGAGCGTCAGCCGTACCGCCGCCGGCACATCGGCCAGCCAGGAACACCAGAACGACAGCCCCCGTTCAGCGTAGCTCCCGCGGAGCGCAAAGAGCAGCGCGAGACGAATCCCCAGCGCGATGGTGTTCACGAGGAGCAATCCGGCCAGCACGTTGATGAGCAGCGTGCCCCCCGGCATGAGCCCCACCAACAGCAGCGCCAGCGGCGCCTCGGCGAACTGCGTTGCCACCACGAGCAGCCAGAGCAGCATGGGGACCGGGAGCGCCTGCACGGCCCAGACCAGCGTGACATCCAGCCAGCGCTGCCACCGCGGCGTGGCGTCTTTCAGGTCGAAGCTCCGCCCCCACTCACGCCACATCTCCCCGAGGGACGCATACGAGCGCACGCGATAGATCGCCGAGCCGTCGAGGAAGCCGACGCGCGCCCCATGGGCCGCGAGGTGTCGGGCGAGCGTCACATCATCGCTGAACGAGAGGCGCGCCGAGCTGTAGCCCCCGTGTTGCTCGAGGAGGGCGCGCCGGGCGAGAAAACACTGCCCATTCGCCAGCACACGGTCCGGCGGCGGCTGCGTCGCCCCGGCCGCACCACAGCGATACACGAGCGTGGTGAGCATCGCCGGCTGCACGAACCGCTCACCGGCCGACTGTCCTTCAAAGCAGGGCGAGAAGGAGACCACGTCAAAGCCATCGCGCTGCGCCGCCGCGACGACCCCACCGACGAGCCCAGGGACCGGCACCGTGTCGGCATCGATCCCCAACACCCACTCGCCACGAGCCTCGCGCAGTCCGGTCTCGAGCGCCCACACCTTCCCAACCCACCCGTCTGGCAGGGGATCATCGGTGAGCAACCGAATCCGGGGATCCCGCGCCGCCGCGGCTTCGACGAGCTCGCGGGTCCCATCGGTGGAGCGGCTGTCGACGACCAGCACCTCGAGCAGCGGGGCGGTCTGCGCCATCAACCCATCGAGACAGGGTTGAATGCGCTTCGCCTCATTGAGCGACGCCACGACCACGGTGACCGATCCCAACGTGGTGGCATTCGGACGAGGCGCCACGGGGGGACGGCGCGTCCGTCCCGGCAGGAGGCGCAGGGTCAGCACCACCAACATCACCGTCTGGACCACGAGCAACGGCAACAGGATCACCACAGCAGACATGCGGGCGGGAGCGGGACGGTCGGGACAGGAGGGACAGCGCTCAATGAGTATACAACGAATTGGCCACCGCCGAGGTGCCCGACGTGGCTGGCGGCATGGCCCGCGGCATGGCCTGCGGCATGGCCGGCGGCGTGGCTCCCAGCGTGGCCCTTGGCGGGGTCCG
>JBEIUK010000178.1:0-6221 GCA_040374415.1 Gemmatimonadaceae bacterium
CCTGAAACGGTCCCCAGCGTGGTGCGCCAGGCGCAGCACGCGCTCAGCCTGATTGGGATGGACCGGGTGGTGGGATGGATGGCGGTCGATGCCGCGGCAGCCTATTGGCAGGCGCAGGGGCAGACGTTGCGCCCCATGCGGCTCCTCAGCGTGGCCGCACTCGCCACGATGGGGCCGGACGCTGTGACGGTCATCGATGTCCGCGGCGCCAGCGAGTGGGCCGCCGGCCACCTGCCGCAGGCCCGACATATTCCCCTCGGCGCCTTGGCGTCGGCGATGCCGTCGCTTCCACCAGGCCCCCTGGTCGTGCAGTGCCAGTCGGGGGCGCGGTCGGCGATCGCCGCCAGCCTGTTGGCCCGACTGGGGCGTGCCGACGTGACCTCGCTCGCTGGCGGCTATGTCGCCTGGCGGGGGGCGCAGGCGTAACAGCACAAACGGCCGTGCGGTCGGCCGTTCAGTCGGTCACCCGGGCGCCTGGTCCGGGCGACTAGGGCGCGGCGGTCGGGAGGGAGTGCAGTGCCAAGCGGACATGCGCCGCCAACGTGGACTCGGTGAAGGGCTTCTCGAGCCACAGGAGCGGCTCCGTCGTGTCGGGGAGCCCCAGCACGCTGCGGTCCGGCGCCCCGCTCATCAGGAGGATCCGGAGCGACGGATGCCGTTCCCGCAGCGCGGTCGCGGCCTCATAGCCGCTGCCACCGGGCAACAACACATCGGCGAGCACCAGATCGATCGACCCGGTGTGCGCACTGGCGATCTGCGCGGCGTGCGCGCCATCCTGCGCTTCCAGCACCTGATAGCCGCGTCGCCGCAGCATGGCGCGCGCCACCTCGCGCACCGCCGCGTTGTCTTCGATGAGCAGGATGGTTTCGGTGCCATCGGCAACGGCCATTGGCTCCGAGGGCACCACCGTCGCCGGCCACCCCTGCATGGCCGGAAAGCTCAACGTGTAGACAACCCCCTGTGCGACGCTCCGCCCCAGCAACATGGTCCCACCGCTCTGGCGGACGATCTCACGGACGGTGGCGAGTGACAGGCTGAGATCGGTGTCGGAGGTACCGGATGCGGTGGACGCCGGGATCGGCACATCATCGAGGCGACGATTCGCCAGCTCCCTGGACGCGAGCAGCCGCAGATGAACCTGCGCCCCCGGTACCACCCCACCACGCAGCGAGGCGTCTTCTTCGCGCACCTGCACGAAAGCGGTTTCGATGGTCAAGGCGCCACGATGTTGCAGCGCATCGCCGGCAGTGACCACTAAGCCGATCAACGCCTGTTCGAGCAGCGCCGGATCGGCATGCACCGCCGGCAGTGGCTCTTCCAGCGCCGTGCGGATGAGCACCCCATGCCCCGCCGCTCGGCGCATGAGCGGCGCCAGCTCCAACAGCACGGCATTCAGATCGATCTCGGTGGGCACCGTCTGCTGCCGGCGGCTGAAGGCCAGCACCTGCCGCGAGGCGATGCTGGTGCGCGTGGCCGTGTCGAGAATGCGCTGCGCCGCGGCAAACTCCGTGGACCCTGCCGGCAGGCAGGCACAGAGCATCTCGGCCAGCGACTGCATCTGGGTGATGGCCCCATCGAGATCCTGCGCGAGTTCGGTGGAGAGGCGCCCGATCGTGCACATCTTCCGCGCATGGACCAGCTGCTCAGACAACCGCCGATGGTCGCTCAAATCGCGGGTGATCGCGATCCAATGTTGCAACCGATCATTGGCATCGAGCATCGGCATGAGATCGAGATCCACCCAGATGGCGTGCCCATTCCTCGTCGCTTGCGCTAACTCGGTGCGCAACGGCGTCTGCAGCTGGATGGCCTCGCGAATGCGTTGCCATGCGGCCGGTGACGTTTCGGCGGCGAGCAACAAGGAGAGCGAGCGCCCCTGCAATAGATCGCGCGTCCATCCGGTACGTCGCTCAAAGCCTTCGTTCACGTAGCGAATGGGCGGGAGCCCGTCGCCACTCAGCTCGGGGTCGAGAATCAGCAACCCGTCGGCGAAGCGGTCGAGGCTCGCGCGCAGCATCGTCACTTCATCGGTGCGCCACGCACCGGGCGCCGGTGACGTGATGGCCACATCACTCGCGCCTGAACCGTTTGCCACCGATTCAGACGTTCCATCGTGGGACTGCGCACCCATCGGCATCGCCATCATTGTCTCGGGACGTCCGTCGGCCAGAGCGGAGTGGATCGCCAATCGATCCACCCCCATTCACTCGATCGTGCGGAGGCTAATCAGCCTCCGCACAGATTGTCAGTCAGCGAAACCCTTAGGGGCGTGTGGGCGGAGTACCCCAGCTGTTGTTGCGGCGATCGATGTCGGCGAGCCGGTGCTCGGGATCGATCTCCACTCGGACGAGCGCCTTCTTCGCCCAGCTGTACTGGCGGACATAGTGCCGCGAGTTCGTGCTCCAGACTTCGGCGGGATACGCGAGATCTTCCGCAGAGCCGTCGGCGAAGGTGAACCGGACGCGCATGGGCAGCACCCCGCGCTCGCGATTGCCAAAGAGGACCACAGCCTTCGTGGTATCGCCGATGGTGCGCGTCGCGACGGAGTCGACGCTCTGGTCATAGCGGGCGTTCTCCAGGAACCAGCCTCGCCAGAACCAATCCAGACGACGCCCCCCCACCTCTTCCATCGTGCGGAAGAAATCCGATGGCGTGGGGTGTTTATATGCCCAGCGCTTCACATAGGTGCGGAAGGCATCGTCAAACGCCTCGGCTCCCAGAATCTCCTGCCGCAACAGCTGCAGCCCGACACTGGGCTTCACGTACGCGGCTTCACCGAGCAACCGCGGATCGATCCGATCCGGATTCATATTGACCGGCTTGTCAGCGCCCATTGCCATGTATTGCTCAATGAGCCGGCGCTCCTCAGCCGCCCGCGCCATCTGATCGCCCTTCTCCGGATACCGCCGCCCCTCAGAGAATGTGTTGATGAAGGTGTTAAACCCTTCATCCTGCCACATGTACACCCGCTCGTTGCTCCCGACGATCATCGGGAACCACATGTGGCCGATTTCATGCGTGATGACATTGTACAGGTCGTAGACCTCGTCGCCCTTGGTCTCCATCGCGATCATGGGATACTCCATGCCGCTAATGGGACCTTCCACCGCCGAGATGTGCGGCCACGGGTACGGGAACCACCGTTCGGAGTATTCCTGGATCGACATACGCGATTGATCGGCGGCGTCTTTCCAGGTGGCCGCAGCGGACGGTCGATAGTACGCGTACGCCATGATGCCCTTGTAGCTCGACGCATCCCACTGGAAGTCCGGGGAGGCGGCAAAGACCGCATCCCGGACATTTTTGGCGGCAAACTTCCAGGTACGCATCCCGGCCGTTGAGGGACGGGCCGTACCGTTGGCCAGCTCGGCCGCCGTAATCAGACGCACCACGGTGTCGGCATGCGCCGCCACGGCGTGCCGCGCAATCTGGGTGGGCGTGAGCACGTCGCGGGGGTTCTGCAGGGCACCGGTCGCGGCCACGATGTAGCCCGCCGGCACCGTGACGGAGAGCGTGTAGTCGCCATAGTCGAGATAGAACTCGCCCTGACCGAGATACGGCTCGATGTTCCAGCCCCGGACATCGTCGTACACCGCCACCCGCGGGAACCACTGGGCGATTTCGTATAGCGCCCCGTCCCATCCCATGCGATCGGCGCCATGCTCTGGCACCGGGAAGCGCCACGCCGCTTCCACCACCGCCGTGCGGCCCGGCGCCAGCGGTTCGGCCAACTCGACCTTCATCACCGTTTCGTTCACCCGCGAGGTGAGCGGCGCCGTCCGCGCGGCACCGCCCGGCGGCGTAAGCCGCTGCTGCAGCCGCGTGAAGGTGTAGCCGCCATTGAAGCCACGCGCGCCGAAGCGCGAGTTCTGCGCAAAGATGTAGCTGTTGAGCGACTTATCCCGAAAGGCATTCTGCTCCACGTGCATCCAGAGGTAGCGCAGCGTGTCGGGGGAGCGGTTGCTGTAGCGCAGCGTCATCTCGCCACGCACCGTCCGGGTCCCGGTGTCGAGCGTCGCCGCCAGCGCATAGTCAGCGCGGTTCTGCCAATAGCGGGACCCCGGCGCGCCACTGCCGGCGCGTTGCTCGTTCGCGGTCGGCAGCGTGAGCGGCGCGAAAATCGAGGTATCGGTCACCGCCTGCATCGGGACGGGTGGACGGGCGGGCGTCTGGGCCGACACGGTGGCCAGCGGAGCGATGAGCGGTACCAAAAGCACCAGCGCGCGGCGCAGGGCGGCGGCGGGCAGGGTCTGCGCTCGGCGTGCGAGCAGCGCGAAAGGCGTGGTCATCTCAGGAAATTAACGGGTCCGGATAGCGCGTCGCTGGCGCCGAGCGCTGGCGTAGCCTCGGAGCCCTCTGCACCTTTCCCGGATGACCGTTGACTTGTCTCTCTTCCATGCCGTGCCGGTGTTCCCGCGCGGATTCCGTTGCGCGAGCCGTAACGTTGGCCTGAAGCCGACCGCCCGCGACCTGACGCTCTTCACCAGCGAGGTGGAGGCGGCGGCCGCGGCCGTGTTCACGCGGAATCATTTCCCAGGCGCCCCCATCATTCTCGGGCGCGAAACCATTCAGGCCGGCCGGCTGCAGGCGATTATCGCCAACAGCAAGGTCAGCAACGTGGCGACGGGGGCCGCGGGCGTGGCCAATGCCCGTCGCATGGCGGCGGCCGCGGCCGCCGAGTTGGGGACAGCGCCGGATCGGGTGCTGGTCAGTTCGACCGGGGTGATTGGCGTGCCGCTGCCGATTGAGAAGATCGAGCGCGGCGTCGTGGGGATGGCGGCGGAGCTGCAGGACAACCCGATGGTCGGCGCCGAAGGGATCATGACCACCGATACCCACCCCAAGGCCCTCTCGGCGTCGGTGGGTGACGCCACGATTACGTGGGTGGCGAAGGGATCGGGGATGATTGAGCCCAACATGGCGACCATGCTGGCCTACATCTTCACCGACGCGGCGTTCGACGCCCCGACGTTGGACCGGTTGCTGCGGGCGGCCGTGGCGGGCTCCTTCAACGCCCTCTCGGTGGACACCGACACCAGCACCTCCGACACCTGCGCGATCCTGGCCAATGGCCTCGCGGGCCCGGTGGATGAGGCGGCATTCCTGGAGGTGCTGCGTGCCGGCTGTGAGCGCATGACCGAAATCCTCGCGCGCGATGGCGAAGGCGCCATGCATCTCATCCGCGTGCACGTGCGTGGGGCGGCGTCGGAAAACGACGCCCACACCGTCGCCAAGTCCATCGTCAATTCACCGCTCGTGAAGACGATGGTGCATGGCGCCGATCCCAACGTCGGACGGCTGCTGATGGCGGTTGGGAAGTGCTTCGACTGCACCATCGAGCCGTCCACCACCTCGGCGTGGATCAATGGCGTGCCCGTGGTGGGTGGCGGCGAACGGCTCACCTTCGACGACGACGTCGTGCGCGAGACGCTCTCGCACGAAGTGGTCGATCTCGAGGTGGACCTTGGGGTGGGGTGGGCCTCGGCGCATGCCTTTGGCTGTGATCTCACCAAAGGCTATGTCGACGAGAACGCTTCGTACTACAGCAGCTGAGCGACGGGGGCGCTCATCAGCGCCCCAAAATCGCAAAATCTTCGTCGCCGAGTCCAAGCTCGAGGGCCGCATCCATGTGCGCGGCGAGGGCATGGAGCATCGGCGTCGGTGCATCGCCCGCGGTCTCCATCATGAGGCGGAGATCCTTACGGGCCACGGTGAGCGCGAAGTTCGTGTGGAACTCGCGATCCCGCATCATGGTGCCCCGCAGTCCCATGCCGCCGTTGAAATTGATCTTCCCGATCATATCAAGGGCGCCACTCCGGGGCACGCCAGCGGCATCCATCATGTGCATGACATCGGCGGCGAGCCCCACCAATCCCAGCAGCATGCCGTTGCCCACCAGCTTGTAGGCGGCGGCCAGATCGGGACGTTCGCCGACGTACCACAGTTCGCCGGTCATCGCCGTCAGCCCGTCGCGCACGCGATCCACAAGCGATTGCGGGCCGGCCAGGAGCATCATTCCCATGGCTTTCCGCGCGGCGGGCGGCCCCATCATGACCGGGGCATGCAGATAGGCAATGCCGTCGGCGGCCAGCGCCGCGGCGCGCGCCGCCCGTCGCGCGGGCGGCGGGGGGGTGTTATCGACGATCACCGCCGCGGGCGCGAACCCCGGGCGCCCCACCCCCCTCAAGCGAGCCACCCAGTCCAAAAAAAACAAAAAGAAA
>JBEIUK010000227.1:0-4667 GCA_040374415.1 Gemmatimonadaceae bacterium
CATCGCCCACGCCTTCGAGCGGCCGAGTGTGCAGCGACAGACGGGGGTGGGGCAGGTCTTGGGCGTGATCGGCGACGTGGGGGATCCGGGGGCGCTGCTGCTCTCCGCCGGGACGTATGCCGTGGGGCGTGTGGCGCACCATCCCGGGCTGGCCGACGCCGGGTTGCATGTCACCGAGGCCGTACTGTTGAGCGGGGTGGTGACCAATGTGCTGAAAGGGGTGATTGGGCGCGCTCGGCCGTACACGGTGCAGGGGGATCGGCCCTTCGTCTTTCATCCTGGTGCGCACGAGGGGTATACGGCCTTTCCCTCGGGGCATACCACGGTGGCGTTCGCGGCGGCCTCCGCCTTCAGTCGCGAGCTCGCGCGCTCGACGTGGGCCACGGCCCATCCCACGGCAGCGGCCTGGTCCGCGCCGTTGTTGTACGGTGGCGCTGCGTTGGTCGGCGTGTCCCGGATGTACAAGGATGCCCACTGGGCGAGCGACGTCGTGATGGCGGCGGGGATTGGCACCGTGACCGGTCGCCTGATCGTGCGCGGACAGCATGCCCGGACGCCATCGCGTGTGGAGCACTGGCTGCTCCCGGATCAGGTGGTGCCATCGCGACAGGGCGTCGCGCTGGGGTGGTCGCGCGCCTTTCGGTAGTCTCGCGTCCAGCGGGCCCCTTGCGAGGGGTCGCGGCGCGCCCCCACGTTCTCGGGATGACTGATCCCCGCCTTCTGCGCTGGCTTCGCCGCGCCCTGACTGTCTGTGCCCTCGTCGTGGCACTCCCCCCGCGCCGCCCATGCCACGTGGTCGGTGATCGCCGTTGATCTCGCCACGGGTCGTGTGGTGATTGCCTCGGCCACCTGCGTCAACAACAACGATGCCTTCCTCATGGGCATTCAAGCGGTCGTCGTCCCGGGGAAAGGGGTCGCCGCCTGTCAGGCCGGCGTCGATGGCACGCACGCCAACCAGATGCTCGTGTATGCGGAGCTGCAGAAGGGGACCGATCCGAAGCGGATCATTGAACTGCTCTCGGCGGATCCGGCCTTTCAGTCGCGACAGTTCGGGATTCTGGATCTGCAGGGGCGGAGCGCGGGGCACTCCGGGCTCACCAATGGCTACGTGACGCAGGATATGCAGGGACAGGTCCCGGGGACGCAGATCTACTATTCGATTCAGGGCAACATTCTGCGTCCTGGTGAGGTGATCCCGAATGCGGTGAAGGCGTTCGTGCACACGCAGGGCTCGCTGACGGATCGCGTCATGGCGGCGTTGGAGACGGCCGATCAGTACGGCGGCGACAGCCGCTGCACCTGTCCGCCACTCCCGGAGAGCGGCGCCGCTCCGCTCATTCCGTGTGAAGGGCGCACGGCGTATGTGGCGTATATCCTGATGGCGAACCAGACCGATACGAACGGCGATTCGCACAACAACGGGAAGTACGCGATGTACCTCACCGTGACGCAGCCGGAACAGGGTGGCCCGAATGCGATCAAGCCGGGGGAAAATCTGAATCCGGTGAAGACGCTGCGTCTGCGCTACAACGCGTGGCGCAAGACACAACCGGCGTCATTCAAGTGAGGACCGCCCCGATGATGACGATCCGATTGGTGATGCTCAGTGCGATGTTTGCAGCACCGCTCACCGTACCACGCGTGCTCTCAGCCCAGAGCACGGGCGCGGCTTCCGCCGCTCCCGCCACGACTCCGGCAGCGCAACCGGCGCGTGGTGGAGGCGGCCGCGGCGCGATCCGCGTCATGACGCTGACCTCATCGGCGTTCGCCGATGGCGCGATGATCCCCGCGAAGCATGCCCAAATGGGGCGGGATGTCTCCCCGGCGCTCAGCTGGAGTGGCGTCCCCGATTCGACGCGCAGCTTTGTGCTGCTGATGCACGATGCCGATCAGGCGCTGGGCAACGGCACCGATGATCTGCTGCATTGGATGGTGTGGGGGATTCCGGGGACGGCGACGTCGTTGCCGGAGGGGATCCCGTCAGGCGGGCAGTTGGCGACCGGGCTGCGCCAAATCAGCGCGTCGGGGCCGTATTATCGTGGCCCCGCCGCGCCGAGCACGGGTGCGGCGCATCACTATGTGTTTGAGCTATACGCGCTTGATCTGATGCCGTCGCTCGTTCCGGTTGGGATGTCACCACCGGCAACGCGTGCGGCGATGCTGGAGCTGATCGCCGGGCATGTGCGCGGCAAGGGCGTGCTGGTGGGCCTCTATCGGCGGCCGGCCCCATGAGTGCCATCCGCACGAGTGTGCGGCGTGCCGGTCTTGCCACGCTGCTGACCCCCATGCTGCTCGTTGCCCAGGACCGCTCGCAGTCCCGCTCAATGGTTGCCTCGCCGCTCGGCGTGGTGGCCAGTGAGAGTGTACTCGCCTCGCAGGTCGGGGCCTCGATACTCGAACGGGGCGGCAACGCGATTGATGCCGCGATCGCGACGAATGCGATGATGGGGCTCGTGGCCCCGATGAACGACGGCATCGGCGGGGATTTGTTCGCGATCGTCTACATCGCGAAGACGGGCAAGCTGTATGGACTGAATGCGTCCGGTTGGGCGCCGAAGGCGCTCACCGCGGACTATCTGCGCGCCAAGGGGATCACCAGCATGCCGCAGCGCGGCATCAACACGGTCACCGTTCCCGGTGCCGTGAATGGCTGGGAGAAGTTGCTGACCCGCTTTGGCCGGTTGCGCTTCGCCGATGTGCTGGCCCCGTCGATTTCGTATGCCGAGGCGGGCTTTCCGGTCGGCGAAGTGGTGAGTGTGTATTGGAAGGACAGCGAGTCGATCCTGCGGGAGGATGCGGCCACGGCGCGCACCTATCTCCCCGGCGGCAAGGTCCCGGTGGTGGGTGAGCTGTTCCGGAATCCGGATCTCGCCTGGTCGTATCGGCAGATCGCCGCCGGTGGGGCGAAGGCTTTCTACACGGGACCGGTGGCGAAGAAGATCCTCGCGAGCTCCACGCGCCTCGGTGGCACGATGACCGCTGCCGATCTCGCCGACTTTGACGGCGAGTGGGTGGATCCCATCTCCACGACGTATCGTGGCTGGACGGTGTACGAACTGCCGCCGAATGGGCAGGGGATCGCTGCGCTCGAGATGCTCAACATCATGGAGCGTTTTCCGCTCGCCTCGATGGGACATAACTCCGTGGCGGCGCTCCATCACATGATCGAAGCGAAGAAGCTCGCGTACGCCGACATGCAGCGCTACGACGCCGATCCGCGTTTTGCGACGGTCCCGGTGGCCGCCATGCGCTCCAAGCCGTATGCGGCCACGCGCGCCGCGCTGGTCTCCGCGAAGACCGCGGCCTGTGATGTGAGCCCGGGGGAACCGGCAGGCACGGATAAGGGCACGACCTATCTCAGCGTGGTGGATCGTGAGGGGAATATGATCTCCCTCATTCAGAGCAATTACTCCACGGTGGGCTTCGGCGCCGGGCTGGTGGTGGATGGTGCGGGCTTTGTCTTCCACAATCGCGGCGGTGGCTTTACGCTCGATCCGGCGAGCCCGAATCTGCTGGCCGGACGGAAGCGGCCGCTGCACACAATCATCCCGGCCTTCATGGAAAAGGACTCTGTCCGCATTGCCTTTGGCATTATGGGCGGCTGGAATCAGGCGCAGGCGCATGCGCAGTTCGTCTCCAACCTCGTGGACTTCGGGATGAACATTCAGGGCGCCCTCGATGCGCCCCGCTTCTCGAAGGACACCTTTGCCGGCTGCGACGTGAATCTCGAGTCGCGCATTCCGGTGGCGACGCTGGATGCCCTCACCGCGATGGGGCATCGCATCATTATGCGCGGCGATTATTCCAGCACGCGGATGGGGGCCGGCCAAGCGGTGCAGCGCGACTATCGCACCGGCATGAACAGCGCCGCCTCCGATCCGCGGAAAGACGGCGCGGCGATCGCGCAGCTGCTGCGCGCGGGGACACCGTCCCGGAAATGACCAGCACCGGCGCACTGGCCTCCGCGGGGAGTTACGGCGAGGCGCCGAGCGGCTATCGGTTGCCCGATGCGACCCACGTGGGGGCCGTGACGCTGCAGGTCGCGAGCCTTGAGCGCTCGGTGCAGTACTACACCCAGGTTTTGGGGATGCACGTGGCGCATCGGGCCGGTGCCACGGTGCAGCTCACACCCCACGGGGATGACCGGGTGCTGGTGGTGCTGCACGAGCAGCGGGGCGCCCGCCCGGTGGATCGGCGCGGTCGCTTGGGATTGTATCACTTCGCGCTGCTGCTCCCGTCGCGTACCGACCTCGGCCGCTTCGTCGCGCATCTGGCGGCGATCGGGGCGCGCGCGGCGAGCGGGGATCACTGGGTCAGCGAAGCGCTGTATCTCACTGATCCCGACGGACTCGGCATTGAGGTCTACGCCGACCGGCCGCGCGACGCGTGGCGACGGAGTGGCCGCGAGCTGCTCATGGCCACCGATCCCGTCGATCTGCGCGCCCTCGTCCTCGCGGCTGGCGAGACGCGCTGGGCGGGGATGCCCGAAGGGACGGTGATGGGCCATGTGCATCTGCATGTCGGTGACCTCGCCGACGCGCAGGCCTTCTACAGTGAGGCGCTGGGGTTCGATCGGATGGTTTGGCGCTACCCCGGGGCGCTCTTTCTCGCCGCCGGTGGCTATCACCATCATGTGGGCGTGAATGTGTGGGCCGGCCCCGGCGCCG
>JBEIUK010000075.1:0-12647 GCA_040374415.1 Gemmatimonadaceae bacterium
CAAGGGCTCCGTGGCAATGCGACACCGTCCCCACCAAGAGGCGGCGCGGCAGCGCCCCCGAACCAACGACCTGAGCCTCCGCCGCCGCGATGCGCGCTGCGTCGATCATACCCACGCCATAGGTCCGGTGTTCACAGGGAAAGATACACGCCCCGTCGAGTTGCCCCACTAGCCCATCCACGTACTGGCCGAGGGCCACGGGCATACTCCAGTCGCGGGGGCCACGGGTGGCGGGGCATCGTGCGGGCTCGATGCAATTGACCGGGCAGGTCCAGGTCGCAAAGCTGACGTAGTGACGCCCGTCGGGGGCCGCCCGCTCCCATGGCGTCGGCGGCGCCACTGGCAACGGGGCTATCCCCACGGTGCGACCGGGCCAGTGGGCCCGCGCGCGGGCCATCAGCCAATCCAGACAGACGTGCGGCATGAGCGGCGAAGGGACCATGGCATCCTCGGCCAGCGCCTCCGGTCCAGCAGCCAGCCAGTCGGCGACGTAGTCGTCCCACGCGCGCACCGCCACGTGCACCGGCGCCCCGTCATACGCCCCCTCGCCCAGTCGCTCGGCGACCTGACAGTGGGGATCACGATCCACCACAATGATCTCGTGCGCGACCAGCGCCTCCCGGTGGATCGCCCGCGTCAGCTGCTGGGTGTACCAGGAGCCATAGCAACCGCCCCCCATCACCACGATGCGCCGAAAGCGCAGCAGCGGTCGCGGCTCAGCGGCGGAGATGCCGTCCACCATCGACCTCCAGCACGGTGCCCGTGACATACGGTGCGTCCACCAGATAGCGAATCGCCTCGGCGACATCCTCTGGGGTTCCGGCGCGTCCTAGCGGGACATCGCGCAGGAAGCGGGCGCGGGCGGCCTCCGGAAAGTCCTCGGGCTCGAGCACCAACCCCGGGACGACCGCATTCACCCGAATGCGCGGCGCCAACGCCTCGGCCATCATGCGCACCAAGGGGAGCAGCGCCGCCTTGGTGACGCTGTGCGGAATCAGCGCCGGGAACCCGGTCTCCGCACCAAGATGATCGCCCACCTGCACAATCACCCCACCCTCGGACATCACGCGCGCCGCCGCCTGCATGAGAAAAAAGGGCGCGCGCAGATTGACCGCTTCAATATCCGCCCATGCCTCGGGGGTAACGTCATGCAGTGGCATGGGACTCCACTGCGACGCCGAGCTCACGAGCACATCAAGACGGCCGAAGCGTGCCATGGCGGCCTCCACAATGGCGGCCGGCGCGGCGACATCGCGCAGGTCTCCCTGCACGACTTCCACCGGCGTCCCCTCGGCGCGCAATGTCTCGGCCAGTGCCAGAGCCTCCTGCGGGGAATGTCCATGGTGCAGGACAATCGCATCACCCGCCCGCGCGCAGGCGCGGACAATACTGGCCCCAACGCGTCGTGCCCCGCCGGTGACGACGGTGACCCGACGGTCGATCATCCCGGCAGACTCCCGCCGGCGCGACGGGCCGCGACTCGCGCATCCTGCCAGTCGAGCCACGTCTTGGGGACCAATTGACCGCCGAGGCGACGAGGCCCTTCGGCCGCGCCATGCCAGTCGGAGCCACCGCTGGGCACCAGCCCGGCAGCCTCCACGACCCCGAAGAGCCGCTCCACGAGATAGGGCGGATGACTGGGATGGAGCACTTCCACACCATCGAGGCCGACCGACGCCAGCGTCGCAACCCGGGCAGCGGTCGCCGTCTCACCGGGATGCGCCCAGACCGCCAACCCACCGGCCTTGTGCACCAGCGCGATGCCGTCGGCGACTTCGAAGCGCGGCTTCCCGACGAACGCCGGACGGCCCCACCCCAACCACTTGTCGAAGGCTTCGCGGAACTCGCGGACATAACCACCCGCCACCATCACGCGCGCCACATGGGGGCGGCCCACGGCGGCGCCAGCCGCCTCGGCGAGGACGCTCTCCATGGTGATGGGTATGCCGGCGCGATTGAGCAGCGTCACGATGGATCCGGCGCGCGTGATACGGTCGCGTTGCAACGCCTCGAGCGCATCGCGCATGACGTCGGTGTCCTGCAGATGGAGCCCCAGCAGATGGAGCTCGTCTTCCCCGAAGTGGGTGCTCAGTTCAACGCCCGGCACGAGACGTACGCCATTCGCATCGGCCGCAGCCTGCGCGTCTGCGAGGCCGTCCACAGTGTCGTGGTCGGTCAGGGCGATCGCGTACAGTCCGGCCTCGCGCGCGGCGGCCATAACCTGCGACGGCGGCAGCGCCCCATCCGAGGCCGTGGAATGCGATTGTAAGTCGATGAACTGTGGCGTGCCCTCAGACGGCACCGCGTACGGGCGCGCGGCGTCCAGTGAGCCGACGCCGGCATGCGGGGGCATCATGAGCGATAACCGGCTTCCGGCGACCGTTCCCCGGGCTGGGCCGTCCGGAAGAGGTCGCGCAGCTGGCCCTCGCTGAGCGCGAGGAGCGATTGCTCCCGGGCGGTGCTCGCCGCCGTACCAACCGGCGCATACCGGGTGACGCGCACTTCGCGCTGGTCACCCGTTTGGAGCACAAAAATCAGGCCGAATTCATCGGCCACGGATTGTGTAACGAATCCGGAGGGGAAGACCTGCCAGTCCCGTCCGTCAATGCGAATGCGGCGTGTGGGAATGGTCGATTATAGCCACCTCACGCCACATCGGCCCAGAGGGTCCACTCAAGAGGTCAGGAAGTCGTGCCGCATCGGGCCCCTCCGCGAACTCCAGAAAGCGTCCGGGCTCCCCCTCACATTCAAAGACCCAGAAGTGCTGCCCCTCTGCGGTCGCGACCGCCTGCCGCACCGCGAGTCCCGCCAGGTAGGCCGACCGCTCAGCGGTCGGCACCTGACGGTCCACCATGGTTAGGTGGCGCGACACGGGCGGTTCAGAAGCCACCGTCCGGCATGGTTTCGAGGGCCTTCTTGATGTCGGCCATGAAGCGGTCGGCATCGGCGCCATCCACCACGCGATGATCGAAGGAAAGCGAGAAGTACGCGCAGGTCCGAATCGCGATCGTATCTTCGCCATCCGGGCCAGTGATCACCTTGGGGCGCTTCTCGATCGCGCCGAGACAGAGGATCGCCGTGGTGTTGACCGGAATGATGGGCGTACCGGTGAGGGACCCGAACACGCCGGGGTTCGTCACGGTGAACGTCGCGTCCTGCACATCGGTTGGGCTGAGCTTCTTGCTGCGGGCCCGCGACGCGAGATCATTGGCGGTCCGGACCAGCCCGGTGAGCGACAGTTCATCGGCGTGCTTCATCACCGGCACGATGAGTCCGGTGGGCTCGAGCGCCACGGCGATGCCGATGTTGATCGCCTTCCGATAAATGACCTCGGTGCCGGCGACCGCGGCGTTCAGGATCGGATGCCGCCGCAGCTGCTGGCAGACGGCCTGGAAGATGAACGGCAGGTACGTCAGCTTCTGCCCCGTCTGCGCCTCGAAGTCCCGGCGCATGCCCTGCCGGATGCGCGCCACGCGGGTGAGATCCACTTCGAAGAGCGTGGTGACATGTGCCGCGGTGCGCCGTGCCAGCACCATGTGCTCCGACGTGATCCGACGGATCTTGGACATCGCTTCGACGGTATCGCCAGCCCACGGCGTGGGAAGCGGTCCATGCGACTCCATCAGCGGCGCGGCATGCGACGCCGCGACGGCCGGACGCGCTGGCGGATTGGCCAGGAACTGCTCGATATCCTTCCGCGTCACTCGGCCCGCAATGCCGGAGCCTTCCAGCTGCGAGATATCGACCCCATGTTCGGCGGCAATTTTGCGGACCAGTGGGGACGACTTGCTGCGGAGTCGGGATTCCAGCGAATCATCGGCGACCAGCGCCTGTGGCGCGGCGGCGGGCGGGGTCACCGGGGCAACCGGGGCCGCCACCGGAGCGGCGGCCGGCGCCGGAGCCGCTGGTGCAGGTGCCGCTGGTGCAGGTGCGGCCGGCGACGCCATGGCCGTGGCCGCAGCGGACGCGTCGGTCTCGAGTCGCGCCACCGTGGTCTGCACGGCGACGGTCTGCCCTTCGCCAATCAGGATCTCCACCAGCACACCGGCAGCCGGCGACGGAATTTCCGCGTCGACCTTGTCGGTGGAGATTTCGAAGATGGGTTCGTCACGCTTGACGGTATCGCCGACCTTCTTCAGCCAGCGGGAGACCGTACCTTCGGCGATGGACTCGCCCATCTGCGGCATGGGGACATCGATACGCGCCACTCGTTCACCCTCGATCAGAAGATCGACCTGAAGAACCTGCAGAAGATGCGGCATCGGCGGCCCGATCGGCCCGCCGTAACCGCCATAACGCCAACACGGGGAGCGTCACCGCCCCAAATGTCCCGCCAATCCCGGCGTACACCCACCAATCGCAGGCGGGGAGGCCGGGGAGCGGCGAACACCGCGTGAAAAAGCCAAACAGCTTGCCAAGCCCAACGCCCACCATGGCCCCGCTGACGCCACCGATGAAGAAGGTGAAGCAGCCGACACCAATGTTGCGCCCGACCCGGTCCTCGGGGAGCGGCGTGGCGGACGCGGGGGCGCCCGGAGGCGTCTGACGGTCAGGCGATGGCGTGGTCATGACGGGGGAGAACCTAATACCTCGACCCGTATCGGCGCACGGTACGCGCCGAATTTGCCCGCGTCACGGGAGGGCGACCGTGGCGAGCCGTCACGCCGGGGCGACAGGACGCTTCGCCCCGGCCTCGGCGCTAATAGCCCGCTTCCGGGCCGTGTTGCGGATCGGCTTCCCGATGCAGCGCCACAAAGAATTTCTTCACGTTCTTGTCCAGCCGGCTCTCCCCCACCTGATCGGTGTGGACCTCGACGAACGTGTAATGCCCCCCTTCCATGCGGACACTGAGCCGCATCGTCCCGAGCGGGCCACTGAAGGCGCGCGACCGAGCGTCGGCGACGCCGGCCCCCAGTCCGATCGGGGGGAAGAACTGATCGGCGGTGGTCAGCACGCGATCGGGGTGCAACGTGGTCCGGTGAAAATGCCGCACAGCTACGGTCTCTTTTTCTTGGTGGTGTCGGGAATGCTGGAGGTCGGCACGGAGAAGTCGCCGGGCTCATTGGCCGCCAGAATCTGCTGCGTCCAGTCCTCCGTCTTTTGCAGGGGCAACGTGGAATCCCGACGGAACTGAATGCCCATCGCCCACAGGCCGGCGGTGACGTACATCAGGTTGGTGCGATAGGTCCCCAGTTCGCCCGTCTCCTCCAACCCGTTCGCAATGGACTTGCGATCCTCGTTGGTCGCAAAGACGCGCCCTTGGCCGCCCTGCACTGGCGTCCCGGTCTTCCGATCGTGGACCACGACCCGCCAGTAGATCGGCTCGAGCGCCCGAGTGGGGAGCGACTCCGGCGACACGCGAATGACGAAGGAGTCCGTCGCAAAGCGGAGCTCATTCTTGGGCCGCGTCCCCGCGTCGCAGGCCAGGGCGAGCATCGGCGCCAGGACCAACAGCAACAGCCGGACCAAACGGGTGCGCAGCGTCATTGGGAAAGTTCCTCGCGACCGGGGGACAGCACCGCATGCGCCAACTGCTGCAGCGTCTGCTTCAGCGTGGCCTGCTGACGGAAAAGATCATGCTCGGGCGCCTGTCCCGCAGCGGTCTGCGGTGATTTGTAATAAAAGCTTAACCATTCCTGCACACCGCCCTGCCCCGCCCGTGCGGCAAGATCACTGAAGAGGGCGAGATCGAGCACGATCGGGGCCGCCAGAATCGAATCCCGGCACAGGAAGTTCACCTTGATCTGCATGGGATAGCCGAGCCATCCCGCGATGTCGATGTTGTCCCACCCTTCTTTGTTGTCCCCGCGCGGCGGATAGTAGGTGATCCGCACCACATGCGAGAAATCCTTGTAGAGCTCCGGATGCCGCTCCGGCTCCAGGATCGTGTGTAACACGGAGAGCTTCGACGCTTCCTTGGTCTTGAACGACGCCGGGTCGTCTAGCACTTCCCCGTCACGGTTCCCCAGGATGTTGGTGGAATACCAGCCGGTGAGCCCCAGCATGCGGGCCTTGATCCCGGGGGCAATCACGGTCTTCATCCACGTCTGGCCGGTCTTGAAATCCTTCCCGGAGATGGGCACGCCGCGCGCCGTGGCGAGCGCGGTCAACGCCGGAATATCGGCGGAGAGATTCGGCGCGCCGTTGCAATACGGGACGCCCTCCATGATCGCGGCATATGCATAGAGCATGCTCGGCGCGATCGTCGCATCGTTGGCCTCCATGGCCTGCTCAAAGGCGGCCAGCGTCTGATGCTGGGGCCCGGGCGTCAGATAGCTCTCCGTGGAGCCACACCACACCATCACGGCGCGGGTGGCCCCGTGCGTGGCCATGAAGGTGCGAATATCGGCCCGCAGTTGCTCGGCCAGATCACGCTTCGTCGGACCGGTTTTGACGTGCGTCGCGCCCGTGAGCCGCGTGACGAATCGGGGGTCAAAGACCGCCGGCATCGGTTGGATTGCCCGCAAGGCGTCCGCGATGGGCGCCAGATCAGCCGCATCGAGCACACGCGCCTTCGTCGCCGCCTCCAGCGCATTGTCGGGGATCGGATCCCACGCGCCAAACACAAGATCTTCGAGCGATGCGAGGGGGACCACGTCGCGAAGCCGCGCCGCCCCGAGGGTGTCCATCTGCGACAATGACCCGATCGGAACGGACAAACCGCGCCGGACGCGTTCAACGCCCGCGATGAACGTCGTCGCCACCGCGCCGAGCCCCGGTGTCAGAATGGCGAGCCGACCCGGTGCGACCGGCGCAGGGGAAAACAAATCAGACATACCGCTGTTCAAGTCGGGGAATGGCCGGCGTCGGCCCGTTGGGCCACGAACTGCATCCGCTGCCACACGGTAATCCAGGCGGTCACCGTGAGCACGACCACCACGGTCGCGAGAATGCGCCCGTGCCAGGCGAGCCCAAACAGCGCCTGCGGGGCCGCCAGCAAGGTGACGCGTTCCGGGCGCTGCAGCAGCCCCACATGCGCATCAATCCCAAGCGCCTCCGCTCGGGCCCGCGCATACGAGGTCAGGAAGGTGCCAATGAGGCCCAGGAGCGTGACGACGAGCAGCACGGGATTGGCGTACGTGGGGCTCGTGGCGTAGAAGACCACCAGCCCCCCAAGCATCACCCCATCTGCCACCCGATCGAGGGTAGAATCGTAGAAAGCCCCGAAGCGCGTGCTCTGCCCGGACCGCCGGGCCACCGTGCCATCGACCACATCAAAGACGGCCGTCACGCTGAGAAACCACCCCGCGCTGCGGATCCATCCGAGCCCGAAGAACACGCCGGTAACGACGGTGCACAGCGTCCCGAAGGTCGTGATCGTATTGGGACGCACGCCCAGGCGCACCAACCAATCGGCAAACGGGTCCATCAGCTGCAGATAGCCGCGGCGGATCCAGTTCCACACCGCGGTCATCGGTAGAGGTAGACCCGCCGCGCCTCGCGACTGAAGGTGACAACCAACGGCAGCTGGCGATCGAGCACCGCGTCGGGGTCCCCGCCAGTGAGAATCGCTTCCCGAACCCGCGTGGCGCCCAGCCGCTCATCGAACGACTTCGGGGTGATGCGGAGACTGTCCCGATGCATGCGGTTGAGCGCCCACAGGATGGCCGCGCCAATGCGCGCCGGCTGGACCAAGTCCCGGTCGATCACCTCAATGCGAATCCCGGGAATGGAACGCCCGGCAAATTTGCCGTCCCCTGGCTGCGTGGGCGTAAACTTCTCGACATGAAAGCGCACGCCCGTGAGGGAGAGATCCTCGAGGAGGCGCGCCACGGTATCGGCCCGCAACCAGCTGGCACCGAACCGCTGAAACGGCTCGGAGGTCCCGCGCCCTACCGACACATTGCTCCCTTCAAAGGGGACGAGCGCCGGGTAGAGCAAGGCACTCGTCAGGTTCGGGAGATTGGGCGACGGCTTGATCCACGGGAGTCCGGTTTCGTCGAACCACATTTGGCGACGCCAATTCCGCATGGGGACCACGGTCAACCGGGTCTTGAGAGCCAGTTGGCTCTGAAAGAGGCGGGCCAACTCGCCCATGGTGAGCCCATGCCGCAGTGGCATGGGCCACAAGGCAAAGCCGTTGGCCGCACGCTGAGGGGTCGATTCATTCGGGTTGGCCAACGCGGAATCCAGCACGGCGCCCTCGGTGCGGCTGCCTGTCAATGGGTTGGGCCGATCCAGCACGACCACCGGGATATTGCGACGTTCACCGGCGCGCATGGCATAGAGCATTACCCCGACATAGGTCCACGTGCGCGTCCCAATGTCCTGCAGGTCCACCACCAGCACATCCACATCGGTGAGGAGACTATCGGGGGGCGCGATGGTGGTGCGCTGATACAGCGAATGCACCGTGAGCCCCGTCTTGGCATCGCGGTCATCGGCCAGATTGGGGCGATCCGCCGTCCCCTGCATGCCATGTTCGGGCGCAAACAACCGAACCAGCCGCACCCCGGCGCGCGCCGCGCGGGGATCGGTTGCCAGCAGGTCAATGGTGCGCCGGCTCTTTTCATCCACGCCGGTCTGGTTGGTGATCAGCGCCACGCGCTTCCCGGCGATCAGCTTGATGCTGTCATCAAGGAGGACCGTGATCCCCGGCCGCACCTTGCGATCGCCGCGCAGCGGGTAGCCGTCAAGCCCGTCCTCGTCCATCCGTCCGCGACCACCGGGGCCGCTCGATCCACTGGACGCACAGGCCAGCATCCCCGCCATCGCGCCAGCTATCAGCACCCAGCCGGCGGTACGCCACGAGCGGAGCCGTCGTCCCTGTGGGTGTCGCTGTCTGTTGTCCACCGTTCCCTCCGACGCGTTCGGGTCATCCATGTGCCGGGCCAACACCTGTCGCTGCGCGTCCCCTATCTGCCGCCTTGGGCGTCAACGGACACGGGCCATGCGGATACATGAACGCACCGGGACCCGGCTTTCTCAAGCTGCCCCAACCACACGCCCTGCCCAATAGGCTGGTCCTGCGCCGCGGCGCGCCACACATTCCCTGCATGGTCGAACCTCTCTCCCCCACGGCGGACGGCGCGCCCCCGCGTCGTTCCCTGCGGCCGGTCTGGGGACGGCAGCGCCTGCTTTGGGCCCTGACGTTGCTCAGCACACCCGCCCTCGCCTGCGCCATCCGGCGGCCGGCGCCCCTTCCCACGGACCCAGCGGTGGCCTCGGCCAAAGCCGCAGCAGTGCGCGACTCGATGACCGCCGTGTTACGACGCGCGATCGCCGACAGCGCCTTCCCTGGCGCCTATGCGGTGGTCGGGACGATCCACGGCGTGATTGCCGAGGTCGGCGCGGGGCACTTGGATGCCGATGACCGGCAGACGCCGACCGCCACCACCGTCTGGGATCTGGCGTCGCTCACCAAGGTGATCGGCACCACCAGTGCCATGCTCCAGCTGGTAGGACAAAAGGCCGTGGTGTTGGACTCGCCCGTCGTGCGGTACCTCCCGGAGTGGAAGGCCGCGGGGGTCCAGCGCATCACCGTCCGACAGCTCATGAGCCACTCGGCGGGCCTACCGGCATGGCGGCCGCTGTACAAGGAAGCCACGACCCGGGCACAAGCGCTGCAGTACCTGTACGCCACGGGCCCCGACACCACCCCGGGGACGCGCTTCCTGTACAGTGACCTCGGCTTCATCCTGCTCGGGCAGCTCGTGGAACGGGTCAGCGGCGAACCGCTGGCGCAGTACGACACGGCGCATGTGTTCGGCCCCCTCGCGATGCGCGATACCCGCTATCTTCCGCCGGCCAGCTGGCGGCGGCGGATCGCCCCGACGGAAATCGATCCGTGGCGCCAGCGGCATCTGCGGGGGGAAGTCCACGATGAAAACGCCGCCCGCCTCGACGGCGTCTCGGGGCATGCCGGCCTCTTCTCCACCGCCCGCGACCTGTCCCGCTTCGCCCGCATGTACCTCGGCTACGGCCAACTCGACGGTCGTCGTGTGATGGACTCGGCGACGGTGGCGGCCTTTATCCAGGTGCAGGACACGACGATCTCGCGCCGCGCGCTTGGCTGGGAGACCCCCACCGGCGGGAACTCGGCCGGCCGACGGCTCTCCCCCACCGCCTTCGGCCATACCGGCTTCACCGGGACCTCCCTGTGGATGGACCCCCAGCAGGGGCTCTTCGTCCTCTTGCTGACCAACCGGGTCAACCCCACCCGCCAGAACACCAAGATCGGCCGGGTGCGGACCGGACTCGCCGATGCCGTGGTCGCCGCCTGGCGGCAACCCGTTTCTTGAAGGGGAGTGATCCTCTCGCTATTATTTGAGGGTGGTCCGGACGCATGGCCCGGATCTCACCAGAGCGCTACCCACAGATCGGATCGCGGCGGCCACGCCGCTGATCGTCCCGGAGGGATGTTATGAGCACGATGCAGCAGCCTGAGGTGATGGTGGTGATCACGCCCGTCGCCGCCGCCGAAGTGTTGAAGTTCATGGAGGCCGAAGCGGTCACCGTTGAAGATGGCGGCCTGCGCGTGTCCGTCATGCCCGGGGGATGCAGCGGCTTCAAGTACGGGCTCGTGATCGAAGACAAGGCCGCCGAGGACGACATTATCGTCCAGCACGACGGCTTCAAGGTGTTCGTGGACCCGTTCTCGGCGCAGTACCTCTCCGGTACGATCATTGACTACACCTCGTCGATGCAGGGTTCAGGGTTCACCTTCAAGAATCCGAACGCGACCGGCGGCTGCGGCTGCGGCAGTTCCTTCTCGGCCTAATCGGCGCACCGTTGGCCGCTGCGGCGGCCAGTGACTTTTGGGCCCGCGCTACTCGTCGAGTGGCGCGGGCCCGTGCACATTCCCCCTATGACTTCTCAGATCCATTCCTCCCCGCGTGTCTCCGCCCAGAGCCGGGAACGCCTGAAGACGATCGTGGTCGATGCCCACGATGACCTTGCACGCTTCGTGGCGGCGCGCATCGCAGAACTGATTCGTCACCATGCGGCCGCCGGCCGTCCCATTGTGCTCGGGCTTGCGACCGGCTCCACCCCGATTGGGGTGTATCGGGAATTGATCCGTCTCCATCGCGACGAGGGATTGAGCTTTCGCGGCGTGACGACGTTCAATCTGGATGAGTACTGGCCGATGACCCCGGACAGCATTCATTCCTACCATCGCTTCATGTGGGAGAATCTGTTTTCGCACGTGGATATTGATCCCGCGAACGTGCACATCCCGGATGGGACGTGGACGCGGGAGACGATGGAGCAGTCCTGTCAGGCCTATGAAGCGGCCATCGAACAGGCCGGTGGCATTGACTTCCAGCTCCTCGGGATCGGGAAGACCGGCCATATCGGTTTCAATGAGCCAGGCTCCGGTGAATCGAGCCGTACCCGGCTCGTCCATCTCGACAGCGTCACGCGCCGCGACGCCGCCGCCGATTTCTTTGGCGAGGGGAATGTCCCGCGCGAAGCGGTGACGATGGGGATCGCCACGATTCTCTCCGCCCGCGAAATCGCCATCCTCGCTACGGGCGAGCATAAGGCGGGGATCGTTCGGCGCGCGGTGGAAGGCGAGATCGATCGCGCCGTCGCGGCCACGTTCCTGCAGCGGCACCCCAACACCACGTTTTATCTGGATGCGGCCGCGGCGGCGGAGCTGACCCGTATCGCCACGCCCTGGTTGCTCGATGAAGTCGTGTGGACCGACATGCTCGAGCTGCGCGCGGTGACCTGGCTCGCCCGGCACACCGGGAAGGCGATCCTGAAGCTCACGGATCAGGATTATGCCGAGCAGCATCTGTCGTCCTTGGTGGCGCGGCACGGCACCCCTGGGGCCGTCAACGGGCGCGTGTTCAATGCGCTGGGTGCCAAGATTCGTGGACGTAGCAAGCTGCCACGTGGCCGTCGCGTCATCTGTTTCTCGCCGCATCCCGATGACGACGTGATCTCGATGGGGGGCATCCTCCGCAAGTTCGTGGAGAATGAGAACCAGATGACGGTGGCCTACATGACGAGCGGCAACATCGCCGTCTTCGATCATGATGTGCGCCGCTATATCGATTTTCTGGAGCGGCTCGATCAGGACCGCCTCGTGGAAGGGCTCCCGGTGGCGACACTCGCGCGCACCGTGCGGACCTTTCTGGATACCAAGCGCCCGGGGCAAGTCGACATCCCGGAAGTCCAAGAAATCAAGCGCATCATCCGGGAGTCAGAAGCCGTCAGCGGTATTGAAGTGATGGGATTGAACGGCGCGCAGGCGCGCTTCCTCAATCTGCCATTCTACCAGACCGGGAAAGTCCGGAAAGATCCCATTGGTCCGTCGGACATTGCGATCGTTGCGTCCCTGCTTCGTGAGCTCCAGCCGGAGATCGTCTTCGTCGCCGGTGACCTGTCGGACCCGCACGGCACGCACCGCATGTGCAAAGAAGCGATCGACGCGGCGCTGGTTGAGGTGTACGGCGCGGAGGCCACTGCACCGACCCGCCCGGAGGTCTGGCTGTATCGCGGGGCGTGGCAGGAATGGCCCGTGACGGAGGCCACCGTCTTGTGTCCGATGTCACAGGACGAACTGACGCTCAAGATTCAGGCCATTTTCAGGCATCAGTCGCAGAAGGACTCCATGCCATTTCCGGGACAAGATACCCGCGAGTTCTGGCAGCGCGTGGAGCAGCGCAACAAAGCCACCGCCGCGGAATTGGATGATC
>JBEIUK010000152.1:0-7326 GCA_040374415.1 Gemmatimonadaceae bacterium
ATTGGAGCCGAGCCCCGCCTTGAGATCGAGTCCGCCGGTGATCTCGCCATGCGATCGACCGGCCGGTGTGGTCGCCGGTACCTGCTTGGACACGGTATACGGGAGGAGCTCAATGCGCCGCGGCGTCGCGATCTGCTCCAGTCCGGTGAGCGTGCCCAGCTGCGAAATGAGGGTGCGCTTCGACGGGCGATAAACGGGCCAGGCACTCCGTTCATTCAGCCGCGCGATATCGCGCCACACCCCAAAGCCAAAGGTGTTCATGTCCTGCGCGGTAAAGCGCAGTTGACTGAGTGGGACCCGGAACTCGGCGACCCACCCCACACTGTCCACGCGCGCGGCGGCATCCCAGACACCGTCCCACGTCGGGTCTTCCACGGCGTCGCTGTAAATCGCGTAATCGCGCTGCACCCCGGCGGGGTTCACCGCCATCTCCACGCCACTCCGACCGTCTTTGTAGCCGTCAATAATGATCTTGAGTTGATCGCTGGCGGACTTCACATCGCGGCGACTCAGCAGCGTGACGATGCTGTCGGGATGTGGATCGAAGGCGCGCACCACCACATACAAATAGCGAGCATCGTACGCGACGCGTGCTTCGGTGCGGAAGGTCGGGGGCAGGTTCTCCCCCGGATCGAATTGCCGGAAATCGCTCAGCACCGGTGCCGCACGCCACGTGGCGTCGTCATCACGCCCATCAATGACCGGCGTGACGGTGGCGCGCACCGCACGGGCCACGATTTGCGTATCCGGCAGGACTTGGGCCTGGGCGGCGTAGGTCGGCATCGCCAGCACGACACCAGCCACGGCCAACAGGGTGCGCAGGACTCGCACTACGATTCCTGCGCCGGATTGTAGCCGCGCGCGTCGGCGAAGTAGCTCTTCAATCGCGCGATCCCGGCCTCGGGATCGTCTTCCGCTGGCATCGTCGTCGGTCCAAGGCGGATCACCTTGCGCCCGAAATCCATCGCGACGCAACAGATCGGCACCCCCGCCCCTTTGGCCACATGCCAGAAGCCGGAGCGCCACCGCGTGACTTTCTTGCGGGTGCCTTCCGGGGCCAGCACGAGCACAAAGCGCTCATGCGTCCGGAAGGCCTCCACGGTCACGTCTACGGTGTGCGAGCTGTTCGAGCGGTCCACCGGGATCCCGCCATTGGCGCGCATGAACCAGCCGAGCGGCCCACGGAAGAGGGAATCCTTCCCCCAGAAATGCGCATCGAAGCCGAGGGCCCACTTCACCGCGAGTCCCACCGGGAAATCCCAGTTGGAGGTGTGCGGGGCCACGATCGTGACGAACTTCGGCAGGTTGGGCATCGCGCCTTCGAAGCGCCAGCCAGCACGCGCCAGCGCGAAACGCCCCAGCCAGCGGAGGAACCATCCGGACGTCTGCGGGACGTTCGGGCCCAACTGCCAGCCGGTGGCCGCCGTCACATCGCCACCGTCTGGGCCGCCCGGGGCGGCTCCTGCGGGAACAACGCCTGCGGGAGGCGTGCCGGCACTGCTGGCGTCAGTCGGGATCATGGCGTTCATTTGACCTGTCCGCTGCGCAATGCGCAAGCCCACGATCCCTGACGCCGTCCCGCTGCCCGTGCCACGATTCCTTGCGTTCTCTGATCGACTCCATCGTTCGGCCTGGCCGAGCATGGCCGGTGCGGTCCTGCTGATGGCGGCGCCGTTGCAGGCGCAGCCCCGTGGGGAAGGGCCGCTCATCCTGCGGCTTCCGGCCAGCGCGCGCAGCGCCGCCCTCGGCACGCTCGGCCTGACGACCACCGACGCCGACGCGCTCTTTGCGAATCCCGCGATGCTTCCATCGGTGCGCGGGACCGCCATCTCTGTGCATCGCTACGGGGGGGCGGCCACGGCGGGGTCGATGGCCACCACGGCCACCGTCGGGCCCGTCACGATCGGGATTGGCGCCCAGACGCTGCAGTACCAGGCGGCCGCTGGGGCGACCTACGCGGACGTCGTGGCCGCCGGGGCCACTCATCTCGCCGAAGGCGGGCCGGTTGCCGCCGCGAGCACCGCCTTCACCATTGGTGCGGCTCGCACCCTCGGCAGCTGGAAATTTGGCGCCTCCGTGAAGGTGCTCGATGAACGGCTTGGGGCGCAGCACGATGGCACGCTGGCGGTGGATCTCGGTGGCCAACGGACGATCGGCCCCGGGGTGCTCGCGGTCGTCGCCCACAACTTGGGCGTTGGCCCGCGGATCGGTGGGGTGACCGGCACGCTCCCCCGCCGCCTTGGGGTGGGCTACGGACTCACCCGCCCGATCGCCCCGGAGTGGGATCTGGGCGGACAGATGGCACTCACCGTCGAGGGTGAGTGGTTTGTCCGACCGGCTGGCGGGGCGGAACTCACCTACGTGCCGATCGATGGGGTGGCGCTGACGATGCGCTCAGGATTCCGACTGCCGCGCGAACGGGATGAATCGCTCGTCACCGGCGGAGTAGGGCTCCAGATCGATCATCTGCTCATCGACTACGCCCTCGAACCGATGCGTGGTGGCCGCCCCGCGTCACACCGCATCGGCTTCCGACTGCGCTAACGGGGCGGGAAACACAAACCCCGGGACCAGCGGCGCCTGTCGCCTGCCGATCCCGGGGATCATGACCCACACCACTGCCCCTCCGCAGTGGTCCTCCTGTTCAGCGCCTTACTGACAGACCGGGCGTCCCATCGGCAACGGGAGCGTGCAGCTCTTGGTCGTGCCGTCCTGCGTGATCACGAGCTTGGCCGTTGCCGACCCATCGTAGGTGAGCACTTCATCACGGGTCGACGTGGTGGTCTTGCCGTCGGACGTCATGACCGCCTTCATGCTGCGCTTCACCGTGCCCGCGGTCGGATAGGTCGGCTTGCCGTTCTCGAGCGGAATCGTCAGACCGGTCGTGACGTCGCTCGTGGTGCGTTCGGCGGTGAAGGCCACGCCATCCTTCGTCTTACCCGTCGACCGTTCCGAGCCCGAGGCGGTCCCGTTCACGGTGCGCACGGTGGCGCCGGCGGCCAATCCCGTGACCGTGCGATCCGAACTGTTCTGTACGGTGGCGGTCACGCTGTCACGACGTTGCACCGAGCCGTTGGCCGAGAGGCGCGTACGAATCGAGTTCGAGGTCGAATCGATCTTGGACTGGGCCACGCCAGTGGCCGACTTGATCGTCAGCACCTTGGTCAGCGTCAGCCCGCCCAGCACCTTGGCCGGGCAGGTCACATCACCCGTGGCCGCTGAGAAGGTGCAATTGGTAAGGTCATCGCCCCCCTGATTGAACGGGCCGCGATCCGGACCCCGACCAAAGGCGACGGCGCCGAGGAAGTTCGCGTCCATCATGCCGCCGCCCATGAACTTCATCATCCCCGGACCGCGGGGAACACCGCTCGGCATCCCGCGGCCATCGCGGCGTCCAACTTCTGGCTGCCAGGGCATGCCATCGCCCGCGCTGCTGGCGTCATAGCTGCTGGCGACCATCGAGAACCCCACCGGGGTCGAATTGAAGGCGCTTTCCACCGAGGTGAAGTCCGGCGCGGTGGCGCCGTCGTGGCAGGCTACGGCACCGAGGACGGCGGCCGTCAGCGCAAAGGCGAGTGGGCGAATTCGGGTCATGACAGACTCCAGAGTCAGGTCGGCGCTGAGCCAACGGCACCCGCCGTGGCAACGCCGACGCACACGACGAATACACCGGAGAACGTAGAGGCCCTATGTCGCGTCGTCCATCGGGGAAGTGCCGACTGGGCGTCCGGCGCACAGCGAGCTCAGCGCTGATGGTCGGGTAGGAGCGGGGCGAGCCGTTCGCGGAGCTGGCGGAGGGCCCGGCTCATGTTCGCCTCCACCGCCTTCACCGAGATCTCCAGCTGCTCGGCGATCTCACTGTACCGCAGTCCGCGCTCCCGGCTCATCACGAACACCTCGCGGGTGCGCGGTGGCAGCGCCGCGATCGCCTCTCGCACGGCGACCGTCAGCTCCTCCGCGTCCGCGGCGGCGTCGGTCCGTTCGGGGGGCTCGCTGAGCGCCTCCACGAAGACGGCACTTTTCCGCTGCACCGCCAGATGCCGTAGATGATTGAGGGCCCGGTTCCGCACCGCGAGCATCAGATAGCCGGCGATGCTGCTCTCCTCGGCCAGCGTTTCGCGCCGTCGCCAGAGCTCCAGCAGGACGTCCTGCGCCAGCTCCTCGGCGATCCCCGGATCGCGAAGGACCCGGTTCGCCGAGCGAACCATGGGCTCATACCATTGACGGAAGATCGTATCGAACGCCGCGTGGTCTCCGGTGCGGAGACGGGCGACGAGATCACGATCGGCGGAATCGGCCACAGGGTGCGGTGGAGGGGGAGTGAAGGACGGGGCGTGTCGGTATACTACACCAGCGGCCGAGTTGATCCGTGTGGTAGGGTATCGCGCCTCCCCCGTGTTTGTGGAGTATGTCGCAGGAATCCGGTGCATCTGACCTCCCCCCGCTGACCCCTGAAGAAGCGGCCCTCGCCCGACGTGTGTCGGGGGAGAGCCGCCCGGATGACGCGCGGCTGCTCGCGGCGTGGCTCCATGCCCATCCAGAAGACGTCGCGGTGGTCGATCTCGTTAAGGCCCATGCCGACCAGGCGCAGCGTTCGGCCGACGCGTTGCTGCCGGCGGTGGACGTCGAGGGGGCGCTTCGTCGGGTGCGCGACCGGATGGAGGCACCTTCGCTGCGGGTGGTCCCCGGTGGCGCGCCACGGGTGCCCGGCACGACGCGGCTGGTGACGCCGCAGGTGGCGGCCCGCTCACGCACCCGCTGGATGGCGCTGGCCGCCGCGGCGGTCGTGGTGGCGGTGGTGGTTCCGCGGTTCCTGCGGGACCGGGCCGGCTCGATAGCGAACGCTGCGCCCTTGGTGGTGGCGACAACCGTGGGGCAGCAGGACACCGTCCGGCTGGCCGATGGCACCCGCATTGTGGTGGCCCCTGGGAGCCGAGTGACGGTGCCGGCGGCGTACGCGACGGGCGCACGCACCGTGCAGCTCGAGGGGAGCGCCTATTTCGAGGTGGTCCACAACGCCGAGCGTCCGTTCACGGTGCGCACATCCGGTGCGGAGATTCGTGATATCGGTACGGCCTTCACGGTGACGCAGGATGCCGTCGGTGGCGTTGGGGTGGTGGTGACGCATGGCACGGTGGCTGTGCGGCGGATGTCCGCGCAGCAGCCGACCGGTGACGCGGTGGAGTTGTCGGCTGGCGACCGTGGGGCGGTGCAGGCGACGGGGGTCGTGGTGCAGCGCGGGGTGGTGGCCGCGGCCGATACGGCCTGGATGGGCGGACAGCTGGCCTACCGGGATGCGGCGCTGCCGGTGGTACAGGCGGATCTGGCGCGCTGGTATGGCCAGACCGTGCAGGTGGCCGACAGCGCCCTGTTGCGGCTGACCGTCACGATGCCACCGCAGCCCGACGCGGTCCGCGCGATCCAGACGATCACGGCGCTGCTGGGGGCCGTGGCCGAACAGCATGGGGATACCGTGGTGCTGCGGTCGGCGGGCGCGCGTACGAGCCCTTGAACGGGATGTCGGTCGTGTTGCGCACGTGGCCCTCTCGTGCGGCGGGCATCATCGCGGTCGCGCTGGTGTGCACGGCGCCTGCCACGGCGTTCGCTGGGGAACCGATTCCCGCGCGTGTTGTGCCAGCGAGCGAGGCCCCCTGCACCGTCCGCATGCCGCTCGCGGAACGCAGTGCGACCTGGGCCGCCCCGCTCGATCGTCTGATCTCCGTGCAGCTGGGCGATACCCTCGTGCGCGATGCGCTGGAGCGGGTGGCCGCGCTGGGGCAGCTGCAGCTGTCCTATAGCAATGAGTTTTTGCCCACGGGGCGACGCATTTGTGTCGCGCTCGATCGGGTGCCGGTTGGGGCGGCGCTGGAAGCGATCTTGGCCGGCACCACGCTGCGGCCCATTGTCGTGGGGACGACGCAGGTGGTGCTGGCGCCCACACAGGTGACCGCCGCGGGTGTGGCGGCTCGCCCCGAGGTGCGTCGGGCCAGTGTGCTCGATCGCGTGGTGGTCACGGGTACGCCAGATGGGGCATCGCAGCGCGGATCGCCCTTTGCCATTGATGTGATCGATCGCGAGACGCTGGTGCGGCAGCGCGCTACGACGCTTGGGGATGCCTTGTCGCACGCCATGCCGGGGCTCTGGGCCTGGAGCGGAACGGCCGGGACGCTCGGCGTGCGCTTTGGCGCGGTGCGCGGTGCGAGTTCGTTTGGGGTGAGCGCGCCCAAGCTCTATCTCGATGGCATTGAAGTCGCGAATCCCCTGCTGGTGACGCAGCTCGATCCCGCGCGCGTCGATCATATCGAAGTGATCCGTGGACCACAGGGGGCCGCGCTGTATGGCGCCGATGCGATTGATGGCGTCATCAACATTGTCATGCGCCATGATGGCCGAGCCACAGACGCGCCGGCGGTGCAGGTGACGAGCACGGCCGGTGTGGCTGCCACGGCGTTCGCCGCCGGGCCCGCCTTCGTGCAGGATCACGCAGCGTCCGTGCGTGGTGGCGTCGGGCACGCGAGCTATGGGGCCGGTCTGGCGCTTGGCAGCTCGGGCGCGACCGTCGCCGGCGCGTCCGAGCGCCGTTTGCTGGCCGACGGGGATCTCCGGGTGCTCCTCCCGCGCGCGGTACTCACGGGGATTGGCCGGTTGTCGGTGCAACAATCGGCGGCGAGCACGTCGCTGATTGCAGGGGGGCTGCCACTCGGCTCGGCGGCCCGCGCCACCCGCCTCACGGGACTCGGTACCGGGCTTGGGAACGCGCTCGCACCCACCACGCCCTCCGTCGGATCGGTCGATGTTGCGTCGGCGCTCTTGGGAGACAGCATCACCGCGCAGGATATGCTGCAGTACACGCTGGGGGGGACGGCGACGATGATGCCCTCCACGCAGTGGACGCACACCGCCATTGTGGGGGCCGATGGCTATCGGCTACGGGGGTTGTCCTCAACCGGCTTGCCGATGCCGGCGGGGGCGACTGGTGCGATCACCGATGCCACCGGAGGCGCCGATCGCGGCACGCTGCGGCTTCGCTCCGTTGGGCGCTTTGATCTCGCCGCCCGCACGTTGCTGTCCGTGACGTTGGCGGCAGAGGAGGCGGTCGCACGCGAATTGGTCGATGCGCAGGGGCAAGCGCTCATGGCGCCCGTGGTAGTCACTGGTGCCACTGGGAGCACCCTGACCGCTGGTCGGAATACCTCGGGGCAGAGGCAAGGGAACGCCGGGGGCATGCTGTCGCAGGGGACGGCTCCGCTCGCATCGCGCACGGTGAGCAGCGGGGGCGTCATGGCGCAGGCGAATCTCGCGTGGCGCGATCAGTGGTATCTCGTA
>JBEIUK010000156.1:0-6973 GCA_040374415.1 Gemmatimonadaceae bacterium
CGGCGCAGCCGATCGACGGCGAACCGAATCGGGGTCAACGGATTTTTGAGCTCATGGGCAAACCGCCGAGCGGATTCCCGAAACGCCTCGGCGCGCTCGGCTTCAAGGGCGCGCTGGCGACCGGCGTGGAGCTCTTGTGCCATGGTGCGCATGCTATTGCGCAGCACTTCGAACTCCGGGGTCCCGCGACGGTCACTGTGCGTCGGCAAGGGGATGCCGCCGCGGATCAATCGCGTCCAGCCTACGAGTTCGTCGAGCGGGCGGCTGAGCTGACGGCTCAGATGGCCCGCCACGCGTGAGGCGCCAATCGCGACCGCCATCACCATGAACAGCGCCCCCACGAGAATGAGACGCATCGTGCGACTGGCGACGAACTCAAAGCGCTTGGCCAGTTCCACCGATTGCCGCAGTTCCGCTTCATGCGTGGCCACCGCTTGCCGTTGCGCGGGCGTCAGTGGTGCGCCCCGGACCGCATCGAGCGCGCGCTCGCCACTCTGCCCGATCCGATCCCATGCCGACCCCGCGGACATGAGTGTCAGCGCCCGACTCGCGGCGCCGGTCCAGACGAGCGACACGACAATCGTCGGGACCACTGCGAAGAGCAGCAACATGGCAAAGAGCCGCGAACGGAACGGAGAGCGCACCCATGGGCGCTCCGTACGGTGCAGCGGCCGCACCGGTTTCCCGGAGGGCTCCGCAGGGCTCGATGGCGGGGTTGGCTTCCGCATGTCCTTCATAGTAGCTAATTTACGTAGTTTTCCCGAATGTGGGTCCGCAGCGCGCGGCACGGCCTTGGGCTGAGCGGCGGCGCGGACCCGCCCGATCGGGTCCGTTCCGTTGGGTCCGCCGGCGGTGCGCGAAGCACGCGTGCGGATCGTTGATTCTGGAGTGGCATGGCAACGTCGTGGTCTCTCGCCTCACTGTTCGCGCAGCGCGCCCGGGTGCATCCCGATCGGCCGCTCGCTGTTGTTGGTGGGCGGAGTTGGAGCTATGGCCAGGTCGATCAGCAGGCGGCCGCCCTTGCCGCCGGACTGGCAGAGCTGGGGCTCGGGGCCGATGACCGTATCGCGGTCAATTTGCCCAACGGGGTCGAGTGGATCGTCGCCGTGCTGGCGGCGGCGCGACTCGGGGCGGTCGTGGTGCCCGTGGGGCCGCAGCTCAGTCACCTCGATCTGCGGTATCAGCTGCGGCACGCGGAAGCGAGCGCCGTGGTGACCATCGAACGATGGGGCGGGGTCGACTACCTGCAGCGCTTTGAAGATCTGTTGGGTGACCTCCCCGACTTGCAGTACGTCATTACCGTGGGTGACGAAGACCTGTGGTACGATGATCGGATCTTCCAGTATGAAGATGTGATCTCGCGCGGGGCGGGACGCCCTGTGCCACCGCAGGAGGCCATGGATGACGCGCGGGACCTCGCCGTGATGTATACGTCGGGGACGATGGGGAAGCCGAAGGGGGTGCAGCTGTCGCACCGGGCGCTGGTGGAGAACGCCGTCCGCACCGTCGAGGTGCTGGGGATGTCCCCCGAGGATCGCGTGCTGGCGCTGGTGCCCTTCTTCGCCAGCTTTGGCTTCAGCATGATGGTGGGGACACTCACCGCCGGGGCTACGCTCGTGTTGCTGCCGACCTTCGAGGCGGCGGATGCACTGGACCTCTTAGAGGCCGAGCGGGTGTCGGTGTTGCACGGCGTTCCCACGCAGTTCCATCTCCTCCAACGGGAGGTGGCGTTTGACCCGTCACGTCTGCGCACGGTGCGCACTGGCCTGCTGGCCGGGAGTGCGGTGTCCGAAGAGTTGGTTCGCCGCGTGCGTCGCTGGTGCGATGTCGTCGTGGCCTACGGCCTGACGGAAACCGGACCCACTGTGACCCTCACCCGTGCCGGTGACCCCGAAGAACTGCGGGTCAGCAGCGTGGGGCGCCCGCTTCCGGGTGTGGAGGTCATGGCGGTGGATTTGATGACGGGGGCGTTGCACGGCCCCGAAGCGGTTGGCGAGATCGCCGTCCGCGGACCGAACCTCATGCGCGGCTATCTGCGCATGCCGGCTGAGACCGCCAAGGTCCTCACGCCAGAGGGGTTCTTTCTCACCGGTGACATTGGGATCATCGATGAGGACGGGACCGTGAAGATTCTTGGGCGACGTCAGGAGACGATTGCGCGCGGGGGCCTCCAGCTCTATCCGCGGGCCCTCGAAGACCGTCTCCGGACGCACCCGGCTGTTGACGATGTTTGCGTGATCGGGGTCCCCCACGACGTGTTGGGGGAACAGGTCTGCGCCTGCATCGTGCCCGTTGAGGGTGCCGTCATCACTGGCAGCGATATCAAGCGATTCGCCCAGGACATGCTGTCGGCGGCCTCAGTTCCTGATCTCGTCCGGTTCTTCGATGTCCTGCCCCGCACGGGGAGTGGCACGGTCCGTCGGCGAGAACTCGCGCGCGCCATTGCGCTCGATCACACTGTTTCGCATTCAGGGTAGGACATGAGTCGACCACATTCCCGGTCCGGGGCCAATTCGGCGTCCCGGTCCATCGCCCCCTTTCATCGGGGGCCGCAGGCCATGACCCCGGTCATGGCGTCTGCCACGGCCTCGTCCGGCACGCCGCCGGTTCACGCGCCCAATGCGGCGCTCCTCATCGACTTCGATAACGTCACGATGGGGATTCGCTCCGACCTGCAGGAGGAGCTCAAGAATCTCCTCTCGTCGGACATCATCAAGGGCAAGGTCGCGGTGCGCCGCGCCTACGCCGACTGGCGCCGGTATCCGCAGTATATCGTGCCGCTCACCGAGTCCTCCATCGATCTCATCTTCGCCCCGGCCTACGGCTCGGCGAAGAAGAACGCGACCGATATCCGGCTCGCCATCGATGCGCTCGAACTCGTCTTCACCCGTCCGGAAATCGGCACCTTCGTGCTCCTCTCTGGCGACTCCGACTTCTCGAGCATGGTCATCAAGCTCAAGGAGTACGGCAAGTACGTGATCGGCGTGGGCATTCGCGAATCGTCCAGCGATCTGCTGGTAATGAACTGCGATGAGTACTACTCGTACAACGCCCTCGCCGGCCTCGTGAAGACCGGCGACGATGAGTCGACGCGCTGGGATCCGTGGCAGCTCGTCACCGAAGCGATCGGCCGCATGAAGCGCAACGGCGATGTCATGCGCTCTGATCGCCTCAAGCGGGTCATGCAGGAGATCGACGCCTCCTTCGATGAGAAGAACCTCGGCATGCCGAAGTTCTCCCGCTTCGTGCAGGACGCGGTGCATCGGGGCCTGCTCAAGGCCACCAAGCTCGAGAGCGGGCAGCTCGAAGTCGATCTCCCCGATGGCACCCGCACGGTCGCCGCGCCGGCCGCCACCGTGGTGTCGTCCGAGAGCCCGACCGACAGCGCTGACGAGACCGACGACGTCGTCGCCGGTGACGCGCCGGTCGACGGCGCGCCGCGTCGCGAGGAGCGGGAAGATCGTGACGGCCGTCGCGGTCGTCGCGGCCGTCGCGGCCGCGGCCGTGGTCGCGATCGTGGCGAGCGTGGCGCACGGGTCGAGGGGGAGGCGGGAACGGACGCCGCGGCCGACAGCGCCGTGGGTTCCGACGCCACGGACCTCGTCGAGACGGTCACGCCGACGGGCATGCCGACGGGCACGTCCGTGGCGACGGAGACGGTGACGCCGTCAGCCGTTGTCTCCGCGCCAATCGCGGCGCCCATGGCGGCGCCGTCGGCGACGTCGGAGGCCGTGGTCCCTGGCTTCGGCAGCCCGGTGGCCACCGAGGTCGGCACCAATGGCGAACGGCTCACCCGCCATGAAGCCTTCGATCTCGTCCGTCGGTCGGTCGAATCGCTGGTCGTGGCCGATGAGACCACCAGCGCCAGCGCCGCCCGCCAGCGCGCGTTCGAGCTCCTCGGCCGGAACAGCGAGTCGCTGAGCGCTCGCAACTTCGAGCGGATCCTCCAGGATGCGCACGATGCGAACATGATCGACCTGCGTCGTCGCGGGAACGACTTCGAAGTCGCCCGGGCCGCCGAGGCGGCGTCGATCGTCGAGCAGCTGAAGGAAGTGGAGGCGGTGCAGAAGGCGGCCGCCATCGCCGCCGCTGGCCCGCAGGCGCCAGCGCCCCGCGGCATGGGCGCGCGTGGGGTCGCCCCCCGCGGGATGGCCGGACGGAAGGGCCCCATGGGTCCTCCGCCGGAGCTGCTCATGGTCGGGATCGTCGGGACCTCGGCCTCCGCGCAGCCGATCAGCGCGCCGGCCCCGGTCGCAGCCCCGGCCATCGTGGCCGCGCCCGTCGTTCCGGTGGCCGCGCCCGTTGCGGCGCCGGCCGTCGTAGCGGCCCCGGTAACCCCCGCCGCCGAGGGCGCCCCGGCGGCCAAGGCGGCCCCGAAGGCCCCTGCGAAGGGTTCGCCCAAGGGTGGAGCCAAGGCGGCCCCGAAAACGGCCACCAAGGCGCCGGCCAAGCCAGCGGTCAAGCCAGCGGCCAAGCCAGCGGCCAAGCCAGCGGCCAAGGCGGCTCCGAAGGCGGCCCCGGCCAAGCCGGCGGTGAAGACGGCCACCAAGGCGGCGGCCAAGCCAGCGGCTCCAAAGGCGCCGGCCACCAAGGCCCCCGCCAAGAAGGCCCCGGCGACCAAGGCCCCCGCCAAGAAGGCCCCGGCCAAGAAGGCGCCCGCCAAGAAGTCCGCCAAGTAAGGCGACCGGCACCCGGGGCGCTCATCGAGCGCTCTGGGGACGGGGTGGCGGGATCATCAAACACAACGGCCCGTCGGCACACTGCCGACGGGCCGTTTGTCGTCCGGAGGGCGCGGATCAGATCAGCCCGAGGGCCCGTCCCACGTCCTTGAACGCCGAGACCACCGCATCCAGGTCCTCACGGGTGTGCGCGGCGCTCACCTGGCAGCGCACGCGCGCCTGCCCTTGCGGCACCACCGGGAAGCCAAAACCGGTCACAAAGACGCCGCGATCGAGCATCATCTCACTGATCCGGATCGCCAGCGCCGTTTCCCCGACAATGATCGGAATGATGGGCGTTTCACCGGGGAGCGGATGGAACCCCGCCTCCTGAATCGCGCTCCGGAAATACCGGGCATTGTCATGCAGCCGCGTGACAAGCTCCGGATGTGCCTCCGTGACCTGTACCGCCGCGAGCGAGCTGGCCGCCACCGTCGGTGGGAGCGCATTGGAGAAGAGCTGCGGCCGCGACCGCTGCGTCATCATGTCGCAGAGCACCTCCGGGCCGGCGATGAACCCCCCGGCGGCGCCCCCCAGCGCTTTGCCCAGCGTCGAGGTGATGACATCCACCTCGCCAAGCACACCGAAATGCTCCGCGGTGCCGCGTCCGGTCGCGCCGAGCACGCCGGTGGCGTGGGAGTCATCCATCACGACAATCGCGTCATGCTCGCGCGCGATTTGCAGAATGTCGGGCAACTTGGCGATGGCGCCTTCCATGGAGAAGACGCCATCGGTCCAGATCACGCGGCGTGGCGCGCTCTTGTTCGCGCGCAGCTTCTCGCGCAGATCGTCGAGGTCGGCATGCTTGTAGACGGCCGTGGTGCACTTGGTGATCGCCTTGGCCAGACGGACCGAGTCGATGATGGACGCATGGTTGAGGGCGTCCGAAATCACGAAGTCCCCTTCGCGCACGATCGTCGGGGTCAGCGCTTCGTTGGCGTTCCACGCGGAGACATAGGAGAGCGCCGCCTCGGTGCCGACGAAGCGGGCGAGGGCCGCCTCCAGCTCGCGGTGCACCGTGAAGGTCCCGCAAATGAACCGCACCGACGCCGTGCCGGCGCCGAAGTCGTGCAACGCCTGCACGCCCGCCTCCACCACCGTGGGGTGGTTGGCGAGTCCAAGGTAATTGTTGGAGGAGAGGACGATCACTTCGCCTCGGCCTTCCATCTGCACGCGCGGCCCCTGCGGGGAGGCGAGGTGATTCATCCGCTTGTAGGTGCCGGCGGCTTTGAGGGCGTCGCGTTCCGCGCGCAGTTCGGTGAAGAGCGTGGACATACGGGCTTAATCGAGCGTGAAGATGACCTTGCCCGCGTCACCGCTGGCGATGACATGCATCGCTTCGTCGACGGCCTCCAGCGGGAAGCGATGCGTGATGACCGGGGTGGGATCAAAGTGGCCGGCGCGGAGGAAGCGCGACATCTGATGCCACGTGTCGTACATGCGCCGTCCCACGACGCCGTAGATCGTCAGCCCCTTGAAGATGATTTCCGTCGCGAAGTCGATGTCGATCGTCCGCGACGGAATGCCCAGCATATTGACGCGGCCCGCTGGCCGCGCGAGCGCGAAGGCCTGATGCACCGCGGAGGGGATGCCGGACATCTCGAGGACGACATCGGCACCGTGTCCATCGGAAGCGGCGTGGACGGCCCGGGCGGCGTCGTCGGGGTGCACCGCGTCGTCGGCGCCCATCGTGCGTGCGAGCTCGAGCCGGCGCGGGTTCACGTCGGTGGCGATGATGCGCGCTGCCCCGGCCGCCTTACAGATGCCGACGGCGAAAACGCCGATCGGGCCGCAGCCGGTGATGAGCACGACGGCGCCGGGGATGTTGGCGGTCAGGGCGGTATGGAACGCATTGCCCATCGGATCGTGGATGCCGCCCACGTCGTAGCTGATCGTCTCATCGAGCTGCCAGACATTGCTGGCGGGCATGGCGATATAGTCGGCGAAGCAACCGTCGCGATCCACGCCGATGATCCGGGTGTCGGGGTCGGCATGGGCGTTCCCGGTCCGGCTGAACAGCGACCGTTCGTCGACGATGTGCCCCTCGGCGGTCACGCGATCGCCGACGCGGACGGTCTCGACCAGACGCCCCACTTCCACGACGTCGCCCGCGAACTCATGGCCGACGATGAAGGGTGGCTTGCAGCGACCGGCGGCCCAAGCGTCCCATTGGTAAATGTGCACGTCGGTGCCGCAGACGCCGGCACGACGGACGCGAATGAGGACTTCGTCCTCACGGATGACCGGCTCAGGCA
>JBEIUK010000098.1:0-10120 GCA_040374415.1 Gemmatimonadaceae bacterium
CCGCCAATGGATTCATTGACGCCGCGGACATTGGTGTTGTTCAGGGCATTGAACAGATCGAGGTAGGCACGCCCCTGGACGCGCGCGATCGTGAACGTGCGCGCTACGCGCAGGTCCACTCGGCGGTAGACCGGCGTGCGCGCGCCAAAGAGCACCGGCCAGACGAGGCGCGGGGTCTGGCCCTTGATCTCCTGCACCACGGCGTTGGAGACCGGCCAGCCGCTGTGCCACATCCAGCCCACCGCGACGCTCCAGGCGCCGAACATCCGTGCAAGGTCCACCGCGGCGGCGTCCTGAACATCCCATGGCCGAGGCAGCGTGATCCCCGTGGCGAGGTGATCACGGGCCGTGGCTCGTGTTAGCGATGCCTGCCACGTCATCCCCAGCAGACGCCCAGAGGCGCCCGCCTCGATGCCCCACGCCGAGCCCCCCGTGAGCGGCAGGCGCATGCGGTCCGGCTCCAGCTCAGGCGCCGGCGTGAGACCGGCACTGGCATTGATCCATCGCGCCCCATCGCCCCGTTCGGTGCGCCGATACAGCTCCACCTGCCAGCGCGTCGCACCAACCGCCTGCGTCACCGACAGGCTGTGAACCGTCGCTCGGACGACGCGGTTCGTCGTGCTGTCCCCATCACCGAGCGGTCGCCGTTCGAGCGGCAGGCCAGAGCGGAGGATGCCGCTCGCGAGCTGCACCGTGGTCCCGGTCATGCCAAGCGGCCGCCACGTGATCGCGGCTTGCGGCGCGACACCACCGCCGGGGGCCCACGACCACTGTTCACCGCGCACCCCGAATTCGGCCGTCACGGTGCCGGTCAGCTGGGCCTGCGCCCCAAGCCAGAGCGCGCCGCGAGCGCCCCGCCGTGCGTCACGGGGGACCGGCGGCGGCGCGGTGCCCGTGAGGTAGAGTCCCGTCTGCGCGATGGTCCGGCCGATCCATCCTTCCCCGCCCACCTGCAGCTGCCAGTCCGGATGCACGCGCCACACCGTCAGCCAGCGCGCCGACATGGCTCGCGTGAGCCGATCCTCGAGCAACGAACTTCGGTCCATCGGCTTGGTGACCCCCTGTGCCGCCCGTTGCACGCTGTTGCGCGTCAGGCCGAGGGTGAGTGTCGTGTGCCGCACCGTATTGTCATGCTCGAGCGTGGCCCACCCGGTTTTGTCGGCCGACAGGCTTCGGAGCGCCGGAGCCCCGCTGGTTTTCAACGTGAAATCGTCAGACGAGGCGAGCGCATGGACCGACAGCCTCAGGTTCGGTTGGAACCATCGCGTGTAGCGCGCGTAGCCGTCCTGAAAGAGCGGCCGAATGTCCCCATCCGCACCAGCGGCGTGCACCGCGGCATCCACCCAGCCGCGCCGCACACTCATCACCCAGGCAGACGGTGTCTGCGGCACGGCGTGCGAGAGCGTCACCCGTAGCCCAGTGAGGCCGGCATTGAGCGTCGCATCGGGCAGGGTGCGCGAGTGCGCGCTGGTGGGGATCCGCGCGGGCTCCAGGAGCACCATGCCACCCAATTGATTCCCAAAGGCAATCGGCAGCGCGCCTGAGAGCAGCGTGACCCGCTCCACCATATCCGTCGCAATGACCGACAAGCCGCCGTCGAAATCCTTCACATGATACGGATCGCTCAGCAGCATGCCGTCAAGCATCACCCCGGTTTCCATTGGGGCGGCCCCGCGCACGGCGACACGCGCGCTCTGATCAGCACCAACCGTGCCGGGCAGGCGACCTAACGAACGAAACAGATCATCGAGCGGCTGCGGTCGCATGCGCAGCGTCGCCTGAGATAACGTCGGGGCCGCCCCCACGGTGGTCACGCCGGGTAGCCCGGGGACCACCGTGTCCGGTCGCACCACGACCGGGGCCAAGGCTGCTGGCGTGCGCCGATCGGGTGGCGTCCGTCCCTGACTTCCCTGCGCCCCGGACGCACGCGCTGGCAGGCACACCAGCGCGAGCGCCCACCACCATCGGGGCGAGAGCACCAATCGACGGCGACGGATCAGCTTATGGCCACGGCAGCGTGATCACCGGGAATCGCGGACGCGATGCCGGCGTATCGGAGCCATCCTGGAAGCGGGCGATATCATGACGCGCCGCCACGATGTGCGCACGCGAGGCGGCATCAACACCGGCCATGCCGGCCAACTGCGCATCCAGCTGCTTGAGCTGTGCCACGGCATGCGCTCGCACATCCGGCATCACCTTCGCATTCTCCGCGAGGTCGAGGATGGCGTCCAGCGCGGCGCGCTGCGAGGCCCGCCACACCGCCCGCTCGGCGCTCGACGCCGGCGCGGCCGAGCCCCAGGTCCGCTGTACAATGGCGCGCATCACCTCGTCGAGCCCCAGCTGCTTCGCATCACGCGCTTGGAAGAGCACGAGCCGCGCGGCGCGATCCGGGTGCAGCAGATAGCCAATCACTTCCGTGGCAAGTCCACCGGCCAGCGTCACCGGATCGAACGCCGTCCCCGCGTTGCTGTCAATCCACGTCATGTCCGTATTGAACCCCGGCGGCGGCGGCGGGATCATCGCGATGACGCGATCCGGCACCGTGAGCTCGGACGGCTTGAGTGCATCCAGCGCCATCGCGAGCGCCTTCCGCTGCTCGGCCGCCGCGATCACCTGCGTGGGCACTTGTCCATCGCCCCGCATGGTGAACGTGAAGTTCATCCCGCCGACATACTTGCTGAGTGCTTCCAGCGAATAGCGGTGATGCAGATAGACATGGGCGAAGCGCATGTTGAGCAGCGCCATCGGTTCGCCGGGCTGAATCGCGCGCTCGTCAAACTTGTCGATCAGGATCCGCCGCACCTGTACCGACCGTTCCACACTCTCGAAGGCGGTGCTCCCTTCCACCCACCGCGTCACGTCCGGCATGGAGCCTTCGGCATTCGCATAGGTGTCGTTGATGTACTTCACGTTGCGTGCGATGCCATCCGCCATCAGCCGCGCCTGCCCCGTCTTTTCCGTGGCAGCATCCGGATACCAGGTGTAGCCCAGCTTGATCGCGAGCGTATCCCACGCCCCCGGGCCCTTCCGCCACGCGTCGCTCAGCTCGAGCGTGCCATTGGCCTTCGCCGTGATCACCGGGAAGGGATAGTCCATCACCGACGCGCGGTTCTGCGACGAGGCGATGTAGTTGTGCTGGAGCCCCAGCGTATGCCCGATCTCATGCGCGGCATGCTGCCGGCGCCGCTGCATCGCAAAGGCTTCCGGGCTCACCGACGGACCGGCCGCGCCCGCCGCCGGAATCGCGCCCGCGTAGATGTTGTAATCAATCAGCGAGCGCCACGCATCAATGCGCACCATCGCCCGCACGATTTCGCCCGTGCGCGGATCGGTATAGCTCGGCCCCACGCTCGGGCCAGGACCGTTCCGATGCACCCACATAAGCATGTTGTAGCGCGCATCCATGGGATCCGCGCCAGCGGGGAGATCGAGCACCCGGAAGGCGTTCTTGAAGCCAGCCGCCTCAAAGACCTTCGCCCACCAGTTCCCCCCTTCGCGCAGATTCTCGCGGTAGGGCGCCGGAATGGCCGGATCGAGGTAGTAGATGATCGGCGTGACCGGTTCCACCAATTCGCCGCGCTGATACGCCGCGGGGTCCTTGGGGATCAACCGCCAGCGATTGATGAAGCCATCGCGATAGGTGCCGTCGAAGCCCTGCGACAGATCGGCGAACTGCGTGCCGCCAAAGCCATAGCGCGGGTCGTACTGCCGCGGGCGATAGCCACTCGCCAACGACGGCAACACCACCAGCGAATGGTGCTCCTCAAAGGTCATCGCGCGGGCATCGGGGGCGAGCCCCCCGCGGCCACGCGGCGCCTGATCGCTGGTGAAGGTGAGCACCGCATGCACTTCGGCATTGCGCGCGAACGCCTTCGTGCGCGCGGTGTCGAGCCAGCTGCGGGTCGCATCGACGCGATAGCTGCCACCACCCGCGCCACCGCCACCGCCCCCACGCATGGCATCAGCCACGCCGTAGGCATCGCTCAGGAAGAGCGACGTGGCATCAACCGTCAGCACGCCCTCGCGTTCGCCATCGATCGGGAACGACGCCACCACCGAGCGCGGGAAGGCTTCGCTCGCCGCCCGTTGGCCGGCGGCATCGGCATTGGGCGCCCGCACGCTCCAGTTGTCGCGCACCAACAACACGCGCGCGCCGCGGCGCTCCAGACGGACCACAACGCTCTGCCCCATCTGGCCCCGATCGAGACTGCCATTACCGAGCCCGGTCGTCAGCGTGACCTGATGCAGGAAATCCTGCCCCAGCTGACCGGCCGGGATCTCCAGCATCGCGCGATTTTTGGCCTCATCCACCCGGACGCGCAGGAAGGGGGCATCGCTCTGCCCCTGCACCGGCAGGGTCACGGTCGCGAGGAGTGCCGGGACAAGCAGCACAGTGCGGCGGGCGGCAGACCACCCGCGCGGAAGCAAAGCCAAGACAGGCATAGGGATCACGGAGAGAGAGGTCCTTCGGGATGCGCGAGTTTAGCACCTCCCGCCGCAGCTTTCCAGCAGCGCGGGCCACGGGGGGAGTAGATTACGGTGCTGGAGGCCGATCCCCGTCCGGGGCCCGATCGCCCTCGGGTCGCCCTGTTCACGGAGTGGTCATGTCGCGGGTCCTCGTCATTGGCGCTGGTGCCGCTGGTACCATGGCCGCGATCCATGCCGCCACCGCCGGCGCCGAGGTCACGCTGCTCGAGCGCACCCGGGATGGTGGCCGCAAAATCCTCATCTCGGGGGGCGGGCGCTGCAATGTGCTCCCCTCGGTGCTCGACGAATCGCGCTTTGTCACCGACTCGTCGCCGAATCTGCTGCGCAAAATGGTGCGTGCCTGGCCGCTCGCCGACCAGCGTCGCTTCTTCGAAGAGACCCTCGGCATTCCGCTCCAGGAAGAGACCGAGTCGCGGAAGCTGTTCCCCGTCTCGCAACGGGCCCGCGACGTCCGTGATGCGCTCATGGCGCAGGCCCGCGCCGTGGGGGTTCGGCTGCGCATGGACACCCAGGTCACGGGACTCACCCCCACCGCCACCGGCTGGGAAGTGGCGCTCGCGAACGATGCACCGCTCGAGGCCGATGCCGTCATCGTCGCCACCGGCGGACGCTCCGTCCCCGCCACCGGCAGCGATGGCGGGGGGCTCGCGCTGCTGGAGCAGCTCGGCCACACCCTGCACCCGACCTATGCCGCGCTGACCCCCGTCACCGCGCCGCCGTCACCCTATGCGGAGCTGGCCGGGATCTCCATGCGGGTGGGACTCACGGCGCAGAGCGCCACGCGGCGGGCAGAGGCCTCTGGCGGCTTTCTCTTCACGCACCAGGGGTACAGTGGCCCCGCGCTGCTCAACGTGTCGCATGTGGCGGTGCGGGCCCGTGCCGAGCAGGCGCCGGCGCGGGTGCAGGTGCAATGGACCGAGCGCGGGGAGGCCGAGTGGCTGGCGGCGTTGGCGCCGGCGGGGGCGCGGACCGTGACCGGGGCGCTCAAGGCCGTCCTCCCCGACCGGCTGGTCGGCGTGCTGTTGGCGCAGGCCGATGTGGAGCCGACCCGCGTGTTGGCGGATCTGCGTCGCGACGAACGCCGCCGGCTGATTGACGTGCTCGTGCGCGGCGAACTCCCCTGGCATGGCGACGAGGGGTACAAGAAGGCCGAAGTGACCGGCGGCGGCGTGGCGCTGAGCGAGGTGCATCCGCAGACCATGGAAAGCCGCCGGCATCCGGGGCTCTTTCTGTGCGGCGAGGTGCTCGACGCCTTCGGCCCGATCGGCGGCTACAACTTCTTGTGGGCCTGGGCGACGGGCCGAGCGGCCGGTCAGGGGGCGGCGGCGAAGGCGCCGGTCGCCAGCGGCGCAGCGCCCTGAGCGGATGTGGCGTGAATGGTCGTGTTAGCGGATCGTCTGCACGAAGCCGCCCTGCGCTTCGACCGCTGAGGCGAGAATCCGGGCGCTGAGATCGTGAATCGTCCCGTTGGACCGGCAGCCCAGGATGCTGATCACCGCATCAAAGCCACGCCACACGACACGGGCAATCGTCCCCGGCGGGAAGGCCACCGCGCAGGTCAGCCCGATCCCTTCGAGTGAGAGATCGCGCAGCTTCACATCCACCCGCTCCGGACGCCCCGGCAGGGTGAGCACCGCCCAATCCGACTTCGCCACCCGGGCCATCGACCGCCGGCCATCACCATGCCCCGGCCCTTCAGGACGCCGCGGCGGCGTGATCGGCGCCTTGCACCGGACACAGCGGGCGTTGGGGATGGCCGTGGGGGTAAAAAACCGTGCCGCACATCCGGCAGGGCGCCGGCGGCATCGGCGTCGCTCGATAGATCGGCGGCATCCCCCGTGAGGGAGTCAACGGCGACGGCGTCATCGACGGAACGGCCGCCATCCCCCGCGAAGGGGTCAACGGCGAATGCCGCATCGCCGGCACCGTCGGCATCCCCTGCGCCGGCGTACGGGACCCGATCGCGGGCATCCCAAGCGGCGTCTGACGCACCGGGCGCTCTGGCTCACTCGCCGGTGCCACCGACCGCACGGCATCCGATTCAGCGACCGCCACAGCTGCCACACCCGCCGCGGCCTCCGTCAGCGCATCGATCGCCACGGCCTCCATCGCCGCCGCTTCCGCCTCGGCCGCTTCCGCCTCGGCCGCTTCCGCCGCCTCCGCCTCGGCCACCGCCAGCCAGTGCGCCCGCTCGGCGTCGTACTGCCGGCGACGCGACGAATCGGAGAGCACGCCAAAGGCCTCGTACAGATTCGTCAGCGCCATCGGGTCCGTCGCATCCTTCGTCAGCCCCACCAACGCCCGAAAAGCCGCCCCAATCACCTCGGTTGGGGCGTCGGGCAGCACATACAACAGCTGGTAGTAATCGGGCGTGGGAATCGACATGAAGGCAGTGGGCGGACGAGAGCCCCCTCGCGGGGGACACGTTACAGACGCAGAGAGTGCCCCTCGGGCAAAAAGTCCGAGACCAGCACCCACACCGTCCGGGTCCGCTTGGAATAAATCAACCGCACGGTCACATCGCGCGGATGCTGCTTGAAGGCGAAATGGAACCGGAACGTGGTATCGAGCGACTCGTGGATCACCCCTTCCTTGAACCGCCCGTAAAACTCCTGCACCCGCGTGCAGGGGGCGATCTCGGTGAAGAACTGCTTCCCGATCGCCTCCGCCTGCGGCAGCGACGCCAGCCGCGATTCCACGGCGTTATACGCCAACACCCGCCCAGTCGCATCGAGCTGAATCATCCCATACGGCAGATGGTCCAGCTCGTCCCGCTGCAGATGCTCGACGACATCGAGCACCTCAGCGGCCGACAGCGCGGCATTGTCCCGGAACGGTGGCATAGACCCGTAACGTAGCAGGGGGGCGCGATGATCCCGGGGCCCTCCGGGGCCCTCCGGGGCCCTCCGGGGTCCCCCCCCCCGGGTCCCACCGCCCCACCCGGTCCCACCGGCTCCCACCGCCCGCCGCTGCCCCCACTCCGTGACTTTCGGTATATTTTCGGGTCCATCCCCCGGACCCATGTACGCCGAACTGCACTGCCACTCCGCCCTCTCCCTCCTCGACGGGGCCTCCCTCCCGGAGGCGCTCGCCCAGCGGGCGGCTGAACTCGGGTACCCGGCCCTCGCCCTCACCGACCACGATGACCTCGGTGGCGCCGTTCGCTTCGCCACCGCCTGTCAGGCCGTCGGCCTCGAAGGGATCCTTGGCGCCGAACTGACCGTCCGCGTCCCCGACCCCACCACCAGGAGCGGCCACCGACGCACCCACCTCGTCCTCCTCGCCGAAAGCCGCGACGGCTATCGCACCATCGCGTCGCTCATCACGCACGCCCGCATGCACACCCCGCGGGGCACCCCCATGGTCCCGTGGGAGGTGCTCACGCAGCACATCAACGCGCGCGATCCGCAGATCACCGCCCTCACCGGTTGCCCCAGCGGCTGGGTCCCGCAGCTCCTCGCCGCCGGGCAGGAGGAGGCCGCCTGGCAGGCCGCCTGCCAGCTCCGCGACCTCTTTGGCACCCACCTCGCCATCGAATGCTGGGACCACCGGCTCCCCGAAGAACGCGCCCTCGTCCGGCAGCTCCGCCCGCTCGCCAAGCGACTCGGCGTCCCCTGGGTGGTCACCAACAACGTGCACTACGCCCGCCCCGACGGACGGATCGTGCACGATGTCCTCGCCGCGCTCCGCCATCAGCGCACCCTCGACGAAATGGGCACGCGCCTCCGCCCAAACGCTGAGTGGGCGCTCAAGGACCCGGCGCTGATCCGGAAACGGTGGCAGGGGGCGGAAGAAGGCGTGACCGCCACGCTCGCGATCGCCGAACGGTGCCGCTTCCGGCTCGCGCAGCTCAAGCCGACCATGCCCGTCTTTCCGCTGCCGCCGGGGGTGACGGCGAATGAATACCTCACACGACTCGCCGATCAGGGCGCGCATGAACGGTGGGGGGCCGACTACGGCGCGGTGCAACGCAAGCAGCTCGCGCATGAACTGCGGCTCATCGCGAAGCTCGACATGGCCGGCTATTTCCTCATCGTCTGGGACATCGTGCGCTTCGCCCGTCGCGAAGGGATTCTCTGTCAGGGACGCGGCTCCGCCGCCAACTCTGCCGTCTGCTACTGCCTGGGGATCACCGCCGTCGATCCCATTCGCATGCAGCTGCTCTTCGAACGCTTTCTCACCGAGGCGCGACAGGAAGCCCCGGACATCGACATCGATTTCGCACACCGCGATCGCGAGCGCGTGCTGCAATACGTGTACGAACGGTATGGGCGCGAGCATGCGGCGATGGTGTGCGAGCAGATCACCTGGCGCGGCCGCAGTGCGGTGCGCGATGCGGCGCGGGTGCTGGGCTTCAGCACGGAACAGGCCGATGTGCTGAGTGCGGTGAGTGACCGGCACAGTGCCGCCCGCACCGCCGAGGCATTGCAGCCGGAAGTGCTCGCCGCCGTGGGGCTCGATCCGGCCGATACGCGGGTGCGGGTGCTCACCGACGTCGTGCGCGGGCTGCATCAGTTGCCGCGCCACCGCTCGATTCATGTGGGCGGCTTTGTGCTGACCGCCGAGCCGCTGGGCTCACTGGTCCCCATTGAGCCGGCGTCGATGCATGGACGCACCGTGATTCAGTGGGAGAAAGACGATCTCGATCCCACGGGGCTGGTGAAGATCGATCTGCTGGGGCTCGGGATGCTCACCGTCGTGCAGGATTGTCTGCAATACATCCGGCATACCCGCGGCGTCAGTATTGATCTCGGTCAGCTCGACATGACCGATCAGTCGGTGTACGACATGCTCTGCGCGGCCGATACCGTGGGTGTTTTTCAGGTGGAGAGTCGCGCGCAGATGAATACGCTGCCGCGACTCAAGCCGCGCTGCTTTTACGATCTTGTCGTGGAAATTGCGCTGATCCGTCCTGGTCCGATTCAGGGGGAGATGGTGCACCCCTATCTGCGCCGACGGGCGGGCACCGAAGCGATCAGCTATCCGCATCCGTCGCTGGAGCCGGTACTGCGCCGCACGCTCGGGATTCCGCTCTTTCAGGAGCAGGGGATGCAGGTGGCGATTGCCGCCGCGGGATTCACGCCGGCGGAGGCCGATGAGTTGCGGCGCGCGATGGGGCACAAGCGATCGCATGAGCGCATGAGTGCGATTGCCGCCAAGCTGATTGACGGCATGGCGCGCAACGGCATTCCGGAGGAGGTGGGGGCGGCGCATTTACAATCAGATCCACGCCTTTGCCGACTACGGCTTTCCCGAGAGTCATGCGGCGAGCTTTGCGCTGATTGTGTATGCGACCGCGTATCTGCGTCGCTATTACCCGGCGGAGTACACGGCGGCGATTCTCAATGCGCAGCCGATGGGTTTCTACGCACCGGGGACGCTGATTGAGGATGCGAAGCGGCATGGCGTGGTGGTGCATCCCATCGACCTGACGCGGTCGGCGTGGGATCACACGTTGGAGCTGGCAGACGGGCGCGTGCTGGTGCCGGAGGACGGCCGGGTGCGCTGGGAGCGGGCACCGGACGCGTCGACCGCGGACGCCCCGCCGGACGCCCCGCCGGTGGCACCGCCGGTGGCACCGCCGGTCGCGGTGCGGTTGGGCGTCCGGTTGGTGCGGGGGCTGGGCGCC
>JBEIUK010000216.1:0-4905 GCA_040374415.1 Gemmatimonadaceae bacterium
GCTCAGGAAGACCAGTGTTCCCGTCGCATCGGTTTCAAACACGACTTCGGACAACAGCTCCACGCGCCGACGCATCCGGGCCTCGGCATCCACCAGCGCTTCCGTGAGCCGGTAGGTCGCCTCGACATGGAGGTCGGTCGCGAGCAGCTGCTCGTCGCGGATGGGCGACGATCCCGGAGACACGACGATCAGCCGACGAGCGCGCCGTGCATCTGCTGCACCAGCTCCGTGCTCGTGGCCACGTCACCGTACAGCGGGAAGACGCTCTGGCAAAAGAACTCCTGCTCGGCCGGCGTACGGGCCGACGAGCAATCCGAGACGATCGTGACGTGATAGCCGCGTTCGTAGGCGGCGCGCCCGGTGGAATCAATGCAGAGCGACGTCACCATGCCGCACACCAGCACATCCGTAATGCCCTTGGCACGGAGCACATCATCCAACAGCGTGTTGGAGAACGCGTTGAACCCCACCTTCCCGGTGACGTAGAGCACGCGATCCCCAAGGGCCTGCAGCGCCGGGATGGTGTCCGCCCCCGACGAGCCACTCTTGAAGGCCCCCGCCGACTTGATGGCGTGCAAAATCCCGACCGGGCTCGCCAAGGCGCGGTAATCCGCCTCGAGGACAATAGGGGTCGACACGATGGTCAGCTCCGTGTCCCGCATCGCGGTGACGAAGGCCATCGTGTTCGCTAACACGGTGTCGACCCGGTTGGGCTCTTCCACCACGCCGCGCAAAATGCCGTCCTGGGCGAAGTAATCATTCTGAAAGCCCACCAGGATCAGCGCCGTCGACTTCGGGTCCATCTCACCTCCCGTGCAAAGGGGATCCAGCGGAGCCGAGCGGCCGGTACCCGGCGTCGGGTACGGACATACGCAGCACCAGTACCACACGGCCTCGAGGCCGGTCCTCTGGTGGAGCTCGCTGCATCCCCAGAGCGGAATGTAGTGGATCGCCCTCCACTGTCGAGGCGGCATGGCCGCGCCTTCGTCGGTGGGGGGATCGCGCCGCCGCCGGTTTGCCGCGATACTCCCCGGGTGTACTCCCACCCCGATGCCGTCGGCCATGTCCAGCCTTGATGCCCTCGCCCACGCGGCGGAGGTCGCCCGCGCGGAACGCCCCGCCGTTCCGCTCGCGATCGCCACGCTCGTCGCGGTCGATGGTTCGTCCTATCGCCAACCCGGCGCCCGCCTCCTTGTCGACGCCGAGGGGCGCGTGTTGGCCGGCGCCATCAGTGGTGGTTGCCTCGAGGGCGATGTCGCGGCGCATGCTGCCGCGGTCTGCGCCACGGGCATCCCCCGGCGTCTGACCTACGACCTCGGCGACGATCTGCAGGCCATCTGGGGCTTCGGGGCGATGTGCAATGGCATCGCGCACCTGCTGCTCGAGCCCCTGGGAAATGGGACGTGGCTCGCCGACGCCCACCAGCTGCGCGAGGCGCGCGGAACGGGCACCCTGCTCACCGTGCTCGAGGAAGGACCCGGCGGCGGCACCCGCCTGCTGCCGGGAGGCGACCACCTCCCCGATGCCCTTTTCGATACCGCGCTCGCTGCCGCGTTCGGTCCAGCTGATCGTTCGGCACCGAACGAATTAATCCGCGCGGCGCATGCCACTATGCGCCCGCTCCTCGGGACGGTCCCGTTCGCGACCGGCAGCGCCGAATGCCTCCTCGAGCCCGTCGTCCCCCCCGTGTCGCTGGTCCTGGTCGGCGCCACCCGCGGCGCCGAAGCGTTCGCCACGATCGCCTGCGCCCTCGGCTGGCGTGTCACCGTGATCGATCATCGCGAAGCGATTCTGGCCGCACTCGTCGTACCGGGTGTCGTCGCGCGGGTCGAAGGGCATGCGGAGACCGCGCTCGAGCACGTCACCCGGGACCAGCGGACCGCCGTGGCGCTCCTGACCCATCAGTTCGCCCTCGATCAGGGATGGCTCACCGCTCTGCTGCCGCTGCCGATTGCCTACGTTGGGGTCCTGGGCTCACGGCAACGCGCCCGACAGCTGATCGAGGGACTCGCCACCAATGGTCTCGTGCTCTCGGACACGCAGCACCGGCGACTGCATGCGCCCATTGGCCTCGACCTCGGCGGGGAGTCCCCCGAATCGATCGCCCTCGCCGCGATCGCCGAGATCGAGGCGGTGCTGCACGGGCGGCCGGGCGGCTCGCTGCGCGACCGGCACAGCCCCATTCATGCGCGCACGCCAACGCCGGCACCGATGGAACCGGCCGCCACGCCAACCGACGGCTCCCGATGACGTCGTCGGCACCCGTGGCCGCTGGGATCCTGCTCGCCGCGGGTGGTTCGCGTCGTCTGGGATCGCCGAAGCAGCTGCTGGCCGGCCCGGACACCGTGCCGCTAGTGCGACGGGCGGCGCAGCAGTTGCTCGAAGCGGGATGCTCCCCCGTTGTGGTCGTGACCGGTGCGAATGCGACCGCCGTGACGGAGGCGCTCCGCGGGCTTCCGGTGGTCTGCTGCCACAACGCAGCATGGGCCGAGGGGATGAGCCGATCGATCCAGTGCGCCCTCACCTGGTTGACGGAATCGATCCCCACGACCGCTGCAGTGCTGATTGCGGCCTGCGATATGCCGAGCGTGACCACGGCGCATCTGCAGGCGCTGCTGGCACGCGCCGGCGGCGACGCATACGACGGGCGCGCGGGGTGGCACCGTGTGGCGTCGGCCTACGCGGGAGCCGCGGGGGAACCGGTCCACGGGATCCCCGCCGTGCTGCCACGGACCGACTTTCCCGCACTGTTGGCACTCACCGGCGACCAGGGCGCGCGGGCGATCCTGACGACGCCCGACACCGCCTCGGTCGCCCTTGCCGACGGACGCTTTGATCTTGATACGCCAGCCGATGTGATGCGCTGGCGCGCAGTGACGTCATCCTCAACCCACCAGACCATGTCAGCCATTGCGAAGCTCGTGCTCGCGGATCTCGCGCAGGAAATCACCGCCACCCGGCGCATGCTGGAGCGGATTCCCGAGGCGCACTTTGACTACACGCCGCATCCGAAGTCGTGGCCCCTGAACAAGCTCGCCCATCATCTCGCGGAGTTCGGTGACTTCGGCGCCATCACGATCACGCAGGACGCGCTCGATTTTTCGCAGCCGATGCCGCGCCCGCCGATGCCGGAGACCGCCGAGGGGTTCGTCGCGATGTTTGATGCGGGGATGGTGCGCTTTCAGGCGGCGCTGGCCGAGATCACCGATGAAGGGATGCAGGCGCACTGGACGATGCGCAACGGCGAGACGGTCATCATGAGCCTCCCGCGCATGGCGGTGCTGCGCGGTATGGTGATGAATCACATGATCCATCATCGCGCGCAGCTGACGATGTACTACCGCATGCTCGATGTGCCGGTGCCGGGGCTCTACGGCCCAAGCGCCGACGACAAGTGAGCCGCCGCATGGTACGACTCAACATGCCGTCGATGGGCCGGCGTGTGGGGGCGCTGGCCGCGGGGCTGATAACAGGACTCGCGACGGTTGCCAGCACGGTCTCCGCTCAGCCGCGCACCACACCGGATGCCGACCAAGCGGTGTCCGCGTGGATTCAGCTGGTGGCGCCGCCCGGGGCGGAGCTGCACGATCGTCGGCTGACGGCGGCCTTGCCGGGGTGGCAGGCTGATGCGATGGGGAATCTGGTGCGGCGCATTGGCACCGGATCCCCGCGTCGCGTGGTGGCCTGTGCCATGGACATCCCTGGTTTTGTCGTGAGTCAGATCACCGACAATGGCTATGTGCGCCTGCATGGCACCGGCGTGGCGTCACATCCGCTCTGGAGTCAGTTCCACGAAACGCAACAGGTGCGCGTGCTCACCGCGCGAGGTGAGGTCACGGGTGTGGTGGCCGTGGCCAATGGGCATTTTTCGCGACAGCACCGTGGTGATACCGCCATCGTCGGCGTCGACAACTTGTGGGTTGATCTTGGCGTGAACTCGCGCTCCGAGGTGGCGGCGTTGGGTGTGTCGCTGCTCGATCCCGTGTCGGCGATTGTGCCGCAGGTGACCTATGCGGACTTTGCCGCGGGGCCGGCCGCCGGTGCGCGCGCGGGGTGCGCGGCAGTGGCCAGTGCGGCGGCGGCAGTGCAGCAAGCGGGCGGGCCGGTGTCTGGCGAGACCGTGTTTGTGCTCTCGTCGCAGCGGAGCTTGGGGTGGGTGGGGCTCGCGGGCGTGCTGGCGCGGCTGGGGCCAGTCGATCGCATCACCCTGTTGGATGAAGGGGGTGCGACGCGTGGTGGTACCGTGGCCGGGGCGGCGGCGCGTCCGGCGCGTCCGGCGCAGGCGAAGCCCAGGGCGCTCGCGCGGGTGGCACCGCGCGATAGTGTGCAGATCGTGACACCGCGGGTGCGCTTCGCGGGCTCGCTGGTGGAGAGCGTGCATCGCGATGAGGCGGCTACGCTGCTGCAGGCGGCGCTTCGTGCGGCAGGGAGCCGGGATAGTATGGCGCCGTGGGTGATGCCCGTGGTGGATACCACGACGAAGCGGATCGCTCGGCGCGATGCGTATGAGCCGATCGAGCGCACCTTCATGGCGCTGGCCGATCTGCCGGGCGTTCCCGGCCATGAGTGGCGGGTGCGCGATGCGATTCGGGCCCAGCTGCCGGCGTGGGCGCAGCGTCTGGCCACGGTCGACTCGGCTGGGAATCTGATCGTGGCGGTGGGCCCGGACCGCGACTCGGTCGCGTACGTCGCGCACATGGATGAAGTGAGTTTTGAAGTCGCGGCGATCCAGGGGGACGGTCGCGTGCGACTCCGACTGATGGGCGGGCCGGTGGTCACCGCGTGGGAAGGGAAGACTGCGCTGCTGCACTTCGATCCGGAGGCGAATGGCGCCGTTCGTGAGATGCTCCGCGGCGTGTTTGTGCCGCGCGATTCGGCGCGGACCAAGCCGCTCCCGGTGGTGAC
>JBEIUK010000198.1:0-5361 GCA_040374415.1 Gemmatimonadaceae bacterium
AGAATGCCCGCGAGATCGATCCAGCCGACCACATTGCCGGTCGCCGGATCGATGCGCGCGATCTGATCGCTCTGCCAGACGTTCGCCCAGATCTCGCCCTTCACCCACTCGAGCTCATTGAGCTGCGAGACGGGATTGCCATGATCGGTCACGTTGATCGTGTGCTGCGCGGCGAAGGTGACCGGATCCCGCCACGTGATGCTCGAGGTGCCGTTGCTCATGATGATGGCGGAGCCATCGGTCGTGAGTCCCCATCCTTCCCCGTCGTAGCTGAAAGTTTTTTGCGGGGTGAAGCTCTGCCAGTCGTAGCTGAACGCCTTACCGGTCGTCCAGGTGATTTCGTAGAGCGTCGAACCGATGATCACCATCCCTTCGCCAAAGTGCGGCGCGGCGAGCGGGCGGGTCCGGAGCACCCGCCCGGACGACAGATCGACCTCGCGGATGTCGGAGGTCCCCACCTGCCCCGTGCTTTCGAAGAGTCGGCCATCGCGCCACTGCAGCCCCTGCGTGAACGCCGCCGGATCATGCGGATAGCTGTTGACGACTTCGAACGTGTACGTGGGGGTGCGGGCCACCGCCCCGGTGTCGGTTGCGGCGGCCGCCGTGCCAGCGGCCTGATCCTTGGCGCCGCAGGCGCCGAAGGCACCGGCGGTGGCGACAAAGCCAACGGTGCCGAGGAGGACGGCGGCGGCAGCGGCCCGGGAACGTCGCAGCGAAGACAGAATGGCCATGCGATCACTCGTGGAGAAAAGGCGGGGCGGGTGTCCGAAAGGTAGCAGGGCGCCAGCTTAGAGCGGCGGCACCGGGCCCCGCGGGCTCGCGACCTTGGGGTCCTTCTTCCACTCCTGGTTGTCCTTTCGGATCACGCTGCGCGGGCGAAGGTTCCACTCGAAGAAGGTCCAGGTGCGGTTCCAGGAATCGATCTGCTCCGGCGTGTCATCGCGTTCGGTCCCGGCCTTGTTCACCCGCCGGTTGAAGGTGTGACCACAGCCACCATCCCCCTGCGGCGGATTCACATAGATCTTCGTTTCCGCCAGCTCCGGCTTGAGCGCGCGCAGCGTATACACGAACTGCTGGTCTTCCCGGAAGAAGACGTCGCAATCGTTGGTGGCGACATGCACCAGCATCGGCACCTTCAGGTTCTCCGTATGAAACACCGGAGAGCGCCGGATGTACTCCTCCACCTTCTCGAAGGGGAGCCCCTGAATCCCCTCTTCGGCCGCATAGTCGCGCTGATAGCTCGGGCCATGATCGGAGAGGCGGAAGATCAGGTTGGTGACCGGGACCATCGCGGCGCCGGCACGGAACGGGTTGTCCTCGCGGAAGAGGCTGTGCGCGGTAATAAAGCCGCCGTGGCTCCACCCCATCATCCCCAGCCGATCCATGTCGACATACGACAGTGTCTTGAGATAGTCGACCGCCGAGAGCGCGTCGTCGACTTCCTTGCCGCCGTAGTCAATCATGCGGTGGAAGTCATTGCCATAGCCCGTGCTGCCACGGTAGTTCGGCGTGATCACCACATAGCCGCGAGCGACCGCATCACGGACAAAAGGCCACATCGACGCGCCCCAGTTGGAATGCACGCCGCCATGCACCCACACCAGCGCCGCATGTTTGCCCGGCTGCTTGGTCAGCGGGGCAAAGAGATACGCGGGGATCTCAAGCCCATCCACGCGGCTCTTATAGCTCACCACGGCGAAGTCCATCACGCCCTTGGCGCGCGCCGCGTACGTGCTGTCGGTCGCTTTCCGCGCCGCGATCTGCCGATCGCAGTTCGCGAGACAGCCATCGAGATCGGCTGGGTCCTTACTCACGAACAGCTGCCGCGCCCGCGCCGTATCGGTCACAATGGCCGCGCGCCGTCCCGTCGCGGCGCCGGTCGCTGGTGGCGCGCCAGCCTGGGCGGAGAGCGGGAGGGTGGCCGCGGACGCGGCCAGGAGGGACACCGACGTCGCCAGCACGGCGAGAACGCGTTGCATCATACAGCTCCTCAGGACGGAAGGGGGAAGAGTGCAATTGTACCAACCCCCCACGCAGCCGGCCAGATGGGCGGGCCCGTGACAATCGCGCCGAGTCATTCCCCAACCGTGCACCGCGCGGTATCGTGGTGCGCATGACGACCTACGCAGCCATCACCGGGTGGGGCAAATGCATGCCCCCCGCTGTGCTCAGCAACGACGACCTCTCCACCTTTCTGGAGACGTCGGATGAGTGGATTCTCTCGCGCACCGGCATGAAAGAGCGGCGCATCTCGCATGTGACCGGGCAAGAAATGGCCGCGACGGCCGCGGCGCGGGCACTCGCCTGCGCCGGCCTGGCCGCAGCGGACGTCGATCTGATCATCTACGGCAGCGTGAGTAACGAAGAGGCCTGCCCCAACAGCGCCTCCGGCGTGCAGCTGCTCCTGGGCGCCCACAAGGCCGCCTCGGTGGACGTGAACACTGCCTGTACCAGCTTCTGCTACGGTCTTGCGATGGCCACCGGGATGATCCGCTCCGGCATGGTCCGGAACGCCGTGGTCATTGGCGTGGAACTCATCAGCCGCTTCATGGATTGGAGCAATCGCAATGTCGCGGTGCTCTTCGGCGATGGCGCCGCTGCGGTGGTGCTGCAGGCCTCCCAGAACGAGGAAGGGATGCTTGGCGCCGTCCTGGGGTGCGATGCCGAAGCGCGCGGCACGCTGCGGGTGCGTGGCATCGGCACGGCATATGCCAATCATCAGGTCACCTTCGGCGATACGCTCTGGGATTTCGACGGCCAAGCGATCTTCAAGCGCGCCGTGCATGGCATGGCCGGTGCCTCGGTCCGGGTGTTGCAGGAAGCCGGGCTCACCGCCGACGACATTGCCCTCGTCGTGCCGCATCAGGCGAATCTTCGCATTATTGAAGCGGTCGCGAAGCACGCCGGTCTGCCCATGGAGAAGGTGTATCTCACCGTGCAGAAGTACGGCAACATGAGTGCGGCCACCGTCCCGGTGGCGCTCTGTGAAGCGCTCGAAGCCGGGCGCGTCCCCGCCGGCGGGTGGCTCCTGATGCCGGCCTTCGGCGGTGGGCTCACCTTCAATGCCCTCCTTGTGAAGTGGGGGGATCGGGTCACCCCACTCGGCACCAGCGATCGCGAACTGCCGCCACTCACTGAAAGCGCACTCGAGATGGTGAACCGGATCCGGCTGGCGCAGGACCCGGGTGGCCGCTCGCGGCATGGGCTGGAAATGCCCGCGCTCGTCGATCTCCCGGCGGGAGCTTCGCCGGCCTAATACCGTTCGTGTTCGCCATTGGGCGAACGTTCCTCACGACTCTGGAGTGCTGATGCGCGTCCGTTCCGTTCTGGCTGGTGCCCTCTTGACCATTGGTGCTGTCACCGAGGCGTTGCCCGCGCAGGGCGCGCGCGTGGTGCCGGCATCGGCGGCCACGGCTCTCAAGGCCGGTGAGCTCAAGCTCACGTATCTCGGCAATGCCGGCTGGGAGATCACCGATGGCAAGACCATCGTGCTGGTCGATCCCTTCCTGTCGCAGTTCGCGCGCTGGCGCCCCAACGCCAACAGCGAAGGGCCAGGCCCCAACGATCCCTATCCGGCAGATACCGCGCTCATCAATGAGCATGTGAAGCGTGCCGATTACATCGTCATCACGCATGGCCACCCCGATCATGCCCTCGACGCCGGCTACATCTCGCGGCGCACCGGCGCCACGATCATTGGGCATGAAACCGCCGCCAATCTCGCGCGCGCCTACGGCGTGACCGACAGTGCCCTCATCACGGTGATTGGCGGGGAAGACTACGAATTCGGCGATTTCTCGCTGCGCGTCGTCCCCAACATTCACAGTGCGCTCGACCACAAGCACTACTACAACAACACCCGCAAGATCGTCGGTACCGCGCCACGTGGTCTCAAGGCGCCGCTGCCGCGCAGCGCGTATGTCGAAGGGGGCAATCTCGCGTACCTCCTGCGCATGGCGGGCCATGAAGTGCTGATCATGGGCTCCATGAATTACACCGAGCGCGAAATGGAAGGACTGCGTCCGGATATCGCCCTCGTAGGCGCCAACAGTCAGCGGCTCGAGATCCACGATTTCACGGGGCGTCTCATGCGCGCCCTCGGGAATCCGGCGCTGGTCATTCCCACGCACGCCGATGCCTACGGGGATCCGAATCCGTCGAAGGCCGCCCTCGCCGATCGCGCCAAGTTCGTGCAGGAAGTGAAAGCCGCCTCCCCCACGAGCCAGGTGATCCAGCCCACCTGGTTCACCCCCATCATTGTCCCACCCACGACTCGCGCCATGTCCGCATCACCGACGCTCCGTCAGGCCATCAATCCGCCGGGGATCTCGCCACTCGTGCCCGCCTATTCCGTCGTGGTCCGTGACGGCAATCTCGTCTTTGTCTCCGGGATGACCGGCATCAAGCCGGGGTCGCAGGACATCATCGACGGCGGGGTTGGCGTGCAGACGCGGCAGACGATGGAGAATATCAAGACGTCGCTGGAAGCGGCCGGTGCCACAATGGCCGACGTCGCCGAATGCACGGTCTTCCTCGTGGATATGGCGGACTACGCTGCGATGAACGCCGAGTACATCAAGTATTTCCCGACGAATCCGCCAGCGCGGGCCACGCTCGCCGTGACAGCGTTGCCACGGCCCACGGCGCGCGTCGAGATCAAGTGCAGCGCCGTCATTCGGTCGAAGTAATTCGCGCGTGATACGATGGGGCTGGACGATGGGGCTGGACGATGCGACCGCGCGTCTAGCCCCACCACCCCTGACGGCGGTACCACCACACTTGGACCCCGGCAATCGTGACCATCGCGGCCAGCACCGCCGGATAGCCATACGGTGAGGCCAGCTCCGGCATGTGCTGGAAGTTCATCCCGTAAATGCTCGCCAGCAGCGTCATCGGCAGAAAGATTGTGCTCATCACCGTCAGCACACGCAGTCGCTGATTGGCCTTCTCCTGCAAGCCCGCCGCATACAGCTGCCGCAGCCCTTCCAGTCGTCGCTCCGCGCGCTTGAGCCCGTACTGATACCGATCCAGCGTGCGCGTGACCTCCGCGATATAGCTGCGATCCGCCGTCGTCCGAAACGCCTGACTCTCGAGCTGCGGTAACAGCGAGACCGCGAGCAAATGGTCTTCGCACACCATGCTCAGCAAGTCGACGCGGCGCATGAGCGCCGCGATCTCTTCCAGGGTGACATCCTCTGGCCGCTCATCAAGCGTCCGCGCCAGCTGATCGACGTCATGCCGGGTCCGCACATACGCCCGGAGATCCTCGGCGGAAAACTCTTCAAGCACTTCGAGCACCAGCGCGGTGGAGCTGGTACCGTCAGGAAAGACGCGCACCAGCAGCGCTTCCAGCTTTTCCAG
>JBEIUK010000316.1:0-2354 GCA_040374415.1 Gemmatimonadaceae bacterium
ATGGTGGCGGAGGCGATCGGGCTGGCCCCGATTGGCTCGAGCATGATCCCGGCAGTGTACAGCGAGCGGGCGCCGATGCTGCGGCGTGCCGCCTCGGCGCTGATGCGCGCGGTGATGGATGACGCGCCAAAGCCACGGGACATCGTCACGCGCGCAGCGCTGGAGAATGCCTGCGCGGTGGTCTCGGCTACCGGTGGTTCCACCAATGCGGCGCTGCACATTCCCGCCATCGCGCATGAAGCGGGGATCCGCTTTCATCTCGACGATGTGGCGGCCGTCTTCGCGCGCACGCCGCTGCTCGCCGATTTACAACCGGGCGGCCGCTACCTGGCGCTCGATCTCCATCGCGTCGGCGGCGCGGGCGTGGTGCTCCGTGCCCTCCTCGATGCTGGCGCGCTGCACGGCGAGGCCCTGACCTTCACCGGGCGCACCCTCGCCGAGGAGCTGCAGCCGTGCGCTCCAGTCGATGGCCGCGTGGTGCATCCGGCCTCCGCAGCACGCGCCGCTGATGGCGGGGTCACGGTCCTGCACGGCAATCTCTGTCCCGATGGCGCGCTCCTGAAAACCGCGGGACTTGCCACGCTCGTGCACACCGGCCCCGCGCGCGTCTTTGAAAGCGAGGAAGAGGCGCTCGTGGCGGTGCGGGATCGGCAATACGCCGCCGGTGACGTGTTGGTGATCCGCAATGAAGGGCCGCGCGGTGGCCCCGGTATGCGCGAAATGCTCGGGATCACCGCGCTGATCTACGGGCAGGGGATGGGGGAGCAGGTGGCGCTGCTCACCGATGGCCGTTTCAGCGGAGCGACGCGGGGGCTGTGCATTGGGCATGCCGGCCCGGAAGCGGCCGATGGCGGACCGATCGCCCTGCTCCGCGACGGCGACCAGATCACGATTGATGCCCGTCCGGGTGCCCGCCGCATCACCGTGGCACTCAGCGCCGAAGAACTCGCCGAGCGGGGACAGGCCAGGCTGGCACAGGGAGGAAATGCACACCGCCCGTCAACGCAGGCGTCGGCGGGCGGGATGCTGGAGAAGTACGCGCGGCTGGTGGGGCCGGCTCACGCGGGCGCCGTGACCCATACGGGGCCCTGAAAAGGGCCCCTTCCGGGTCCGGCGCCCACGACGGACCGCTGACTTAGTTCACCGTGATCGTAGCGGTGCCGGTAACCGCCGTCACGCCGGTCCCCGTCGCGCGGAAGGTGATCGGATAGGTTCCGCGCACCGCACCAATCGGTACCGTGACTGAGGCCACCGTGCCGGATCCCGTCGTGATGTCGGTCGGCGCAAAGGACACGCTGAAGCCCGCCGGCAGCCCTTCCGCCGACATCGTCACCGTTCCCGTGTAGCCCCCAATGCGGGTGAGCGCGATGGAGACCTGCGCCCCCACCGGAAGCACCACCGGGAACACCACCGGCGATGGATTCGTGATCGTCAACGCAATCGCGGGCTTCGGATTGACCGTCAGCGTGATCACCGCCGTGCCATCCGTCACGCCTGAGCCGGTCGCCCGCACCGTGATGGGCACCTGCCCCAGGCTCGCCGTCGCCGCGGCATCCACGGTCATCGTGGAGGTCAGCGTGGACCCGCTGAGCGTGGCCGGAGCAAAGGAGGCCGTGACCCCCGTGGGAAGACCGCCAGCGGTGAGCGCCACCGCGCCACTGTAGTTGATGCTGCGCGTCAGCGTGACCGCCATAGTCCCCGACGCCCCTTGCGCCACCGTCAGCGTCCCAGAGGCCGCCGCCAGGCTGATCGTATCGGGAATAGCGGCTACGGGATCATCACCGCAGGCCGCGAGCACCAGGGCGAAGGCAGGGACCAGACGGAGCAGGCGACGGGACATGGACTTGGCGGGCCGTGAGAAGGGAAGGAACGACATCAGGGAACGGTCTTCGGGATCGTGGGATACGTGATCCCCAGCTGCTGCAGATACGTCGAAAACTTGGTGGGATCAAAATAAAACGGCCGCATCTGCTCGCGGTACTTCGCCATCTTCTCCGCGTTCAGCCAGATGGCCGGCTGATCCGATGGGGCCATGAGCGGATAGTACTTCGTCGTTTTGGTCTGCACCGTGGTGAAGTAGCTCTTCGCCTCGGCCACCAGCGTGGGCTGCATGATCAGGTCGAGCAGCGTCATCGCCTGCACCTTCGCGCCCGCCACGACGCCCTTATGTGCAATCGGGGTGGCCATGGCGATGCCGTCCGCCCAATTGTGGCCGGGGGTGCCCGGAATATTGGCCGGATAGTAGAGGGTCACCGACGGAACGGTCCACGTCACATCGCCGATGTCATCGCTCCCGGTCCCTCCGCTCGCGGCCGCGGCCTGCTCGGGCGTGCGCAGCGGCGCTACGGTGGTGC
>JBEIUK010000135.1:0-8223 GCA_040374415.1 Gemmatimonadaceae bacterium
CCCATGGTCGCAGACCACGCACCCGCCGGTCACTTATTGCATGGCCTTGGCGGGCCGTTCAAAGCCACTGCTCAGCGCATTCAGGAACAGCTTGTAGCTGCCATGCGGCTGCGACCGGAAGAGAATCTCCGGACCAAAGAGCCACAGCGTGCCCTGACCGACCTTGGCTTCGGCCATGGCGGTGCCGCCCTTCAGCAGCTCCTGCCCCCACGCCCAGCCGCTGGTGAGCGGCGTGGCGGTGTCGAACGTCGCCAACGCGCGTACGCCCTTGGCCGCCGCGTCGGGACCCAGCTTCATGACCGGGCTGTTGTCGAACATGATCGACGGACGCGGCGCCATCCCCGTCGCGATCGTCGCCGACGTATCGAGCGCGACTTCCAGCAGCGAGCCCGGGATGTAGTACTTCTCCCCGGGGTAGGCACGACCGTTGGCATCGGTGAGATAGTTCTCGATCGGGAGCCCGAGCAGTTTGCCGAGGCCAATCGAGGAGCCGATCGTCACAACGCGGCCGCCGGCTTCCAGGAACGTCTTGAGCTGTGGCACCGACTTCTCCACGGAGAAGCTGCCCACCGTCCGCCGGAGGTCCGCCGGAATGCGCGACGTGTCGGGGCCACCGCCGAAGCCACCACCGCCACCACGCCCTCCGCTGGCGAGCGGAATCGCGCCGTCGGTGTAGACGAGCACGTCGTACTTCGCCTTCAGGTTCCCGGCGTCGATCTCCTGCGGGTAGACGACGGTGAATGGGTACTCGAACTGCTCGAGGATGAGGCGCGTCCACCCCGACGGCATCGATCCGCCGTAGCGGTCAATGAGGCCGATGCGCAGTGGCGTGACCGCCTGCGCACCCGCGGGCTTGCGGCTCGCGGCGGCGAAGGAGACGCCGAGATCCTTGGCGGCCTGCGCGACGATTTTATCGGCGGCGGCACTCGCGGGAATGAACCAAGTGCCGACCGGCCAGCTCGCGCCGCCATCGGTGACCGCGGAGGGGGCACGCGACACCTTCACATTCGCCTTGGCGAGCCGGTTCGCCACGGTGGCGGCGTCGTTCACTTCGGGGCGCACGTAGTACCCCGCCTTCCCCTTGGCCACAACACCAGCGGGCATGGTGGTCACGTCCTTCACGACCTCGAAGGGGCCGGTGAGGCCGTCCATCACGCGCTCCACCTGCACGCCCATCTGATAGGCGAGCGTCCAGCCGGCGTTGTCGTACGGTGGAACCGGCGGGCCGCCCGGATAGCGGAAGTCATTCGGGTGATCCTGCGGTTCCATCATGTCGAGGACATGCGAGCGGAACGCTTGGTTCATGAGAATGACCCACGAGCCTGCCGGGAACGGCTTGCCGTTCGCCTGGAAGGACGCCGTTGCCCGATGCACGCGAATGCCGGATTTCTGCAGCGCCTGCACGAACTTGGTGGCCGTCGGGAAGTCATTCAGCGCGCTGCTGAGGACATACGCGCGCGGGTCACGGTTCTCCGGCTTCTTGAGCAGCGCCATGTACTTGTCGTTCGCCACGGCACTCCCCACGGTCGCCGCACCACCGCCACCGCGCGGGCCACCAGCGCGGCCGGCTTCTGCCGTCGCACTCGCGCGATCCTTGGTGATCTGCGCGATCATCGCATCGACCCGCTTCGGGCTGATCGTCCACGAATCCTTCGCGCCGGCGACGACGGCATCCCGCCCCATCGTCCAGCGATCGAAGAGGAACTGTTCGCGGTAGCGCGACGCGAGGTCCAGCAGGGCGTAGTTCGCCGTGACCGAGTAGTCGACTGACTGGCGGAAGTGCCATTCCTGCGGTTCGATCGGCAACGGCAGCCCGGCGGAGCGGAGCTGCCGTTCCGGCACGAGCGCGACGCGCATCGGCGTGGGGTTGCCGATCGTTTCGGTGAGGATGCCGATCATGTTGTGGAAGTAGCCCACCGTGCGGAGGCCGCCGTTCCACCAGGTGCTGTAGTTCGAGCCGGCGCGGAAGGTGAGGCCCGGCTTGTTCTCGAGCACGAAGCGATGATTGAGCGCCGCGCCCACGAGGTCGAGCCCCGTGATGATGGCGGGGGGGAACCAGTAGTTGGCGGGATCCCGGTACGGCGGCGCGGCCATCACCGTGCCCGTCGGGCCGGTCTGGTGATGGTTGTACATGATCTGCGGATGCCACTCGATGAACAGCTGCCGCGACATGTTCGTGGATTCGCGGAGCGCATTCATGTAGAAATCGCGGTTGTTGTCATGCCCCGCGTACTTCTCATACAGGCGCGGGATGCTCGTGTTGCGCTTGAGCTTGTCCGGCTCCTGCATGTACCAGTTGGAGACGAGCTCCATGCCATCCGGATTGGCGTGCGCCATCAGGATGATACAATCGTCGAGGATGCGCATCGTTTCCGCGTCGGTGCGGCTCACGAGCTGCCAGAAGGATTCAATGAGCTGCTGGGCACCGAGGACTTCGGTGGCATGCAGCCCGCCGTCAATCCAGAACACCACTTTCCCCTCTTTGGCGAGCCGCTTCGCTTCGGCGGAGTCCACGCCGTCGGCGAGCGCGAGCTTGCGGGAAATTTCCTGGTAGCGCCCCAGATTCTTGTGGTTGGCCGGGCTGGTAACAATCGCCATGATCTGCGGCCGGCCTTCTTCCGTAAGCCCGATGGTATCGAGCTTCACGCGGTCACTTTCTTTCGCGAGCTTTGCGAAATACTCGTGGAGCTTGGTGTAATTCGGGAGGACGTAATCGGCGCCGATCTCATGTCCGAAGAATTCCTTCGGGGTCGTGAGGCGGGGCTGAGCCGAAAGCGTGACCGGCAGCACGGTGGCAAAGGCCACCGCAGCCATGAGCCGAGACGCGCGACGCAGGCGAATCATGCGGAGTGGGGCAAGAGGGAGGGGAACCACTGCGGGACAACCCTCTTACGATGCGCTCCGGTCCGCCGTTGGGAAAGGCGCGGCCGGGGTGGGTCAGGGGTGGGTCAGGGGTGCGTCAGGGGCGTCGCGTGTGGATCACGAGGACGCCGCAGGGGGAGTTGAGCGTGGTGTAGCGCGACGGCGTCTGGGCGGGGCTGGCGTACCATTCCACCGACTGAATCCGGTCGGGAGCGATCCCGTTCACGTCAAAGGGCTCGGCGGGGGTCGTGGGGTTCATGAGCATGGCGTCCACGTACACCTTCGCGTAGCAGCCGGCGACGATCCCCTGGACCGCTTCCTGTTTGGTGGGCAGGTACGACGGATCCCCCGGTGCCCCCACGGTGTTGCGCCCGCCGAGATTGCGGATGGGCGCGATGTAGCGCCGGCTCAGGATCCAGGCCCGACTGCCACTCCCCTGCACGAGCCCGACTCCGGGCACGGTCAACAGGACGTCCGAGAGCTTCCGCCCCTCCTGCTTCGCGAGGTCATCGCGGGTCAGAAAGTGCCCCAGCCCGACCCGCTTGTTGGCCTCAAAATCGGCGAGCCCCGGGTCGGGGCGGTCGGCCACGACCGTGACGGCGCGCAGCGCCTGCCCTGCGGCGGCAGCGGCCGTGGCCGCGTCGCGTGGTCCGGGTGGTGGCGGGGCCGTTTCGCTGGCCGATGCGGCCGTGCTCACCTTTGGCACGGTGGCCAGCAGCCGTGGCGCCTCTACGAGCGGCGGAGCGAGCGCGGCGCTGGCCTCGGCGGCAGCGATGGCCACCGTGGTGCTGGTGTACAGCGTGTCCGCGCCGCGACGGAGCAGCAGCAGCTCGCCACCGGTGGAGACGACTTCGGCCACGTAGGCGGAGATCGCCCGTGCGGCGAGGCGCTCCAGCTGCGGCATCCGCAGCTCCCAGCCGGCAATCACCACCGAGCCATCCGGGAGCTGCGCGAACTGCAGGTCACCACCAGCCACCTGAGACGCCGCCTGCGGCGCGTTCGGGACATTCAGAAACGAAAACGTCAGCCGGCGGAGCTGCGCCGACGCGCGTGTCAGCCAGAGCGTCCCGGAGAGCTCCGAACGCCGCCGCCGCTCTGGCACCGGATCGAAGCGCACCCCCACTTCCGTGCTGTCACTGGAGCGCACGAGCTGCAGGCAATGATCCTCGAGGAACGCCGGGGCGGTGAACACCTCGAGCGACGGCCCATCGTAGGTATAGCCACCGGACAGATCCTGCGTGACATACCCGCGGATCCGCAGCGAATCGGCGGGGACCACTTTCCACGGCTGCGTGACGACGTCGGTGCGAATCGTGGCCTGTTCCGTACGCACGCGGCGACCATTCGCATCCAGCGTGCGCTCCACACGACGCGTGGTGGCCGTGAGTCCGCGGAGGCCGCTGGTCAGCGTGGAGGCGGTGAGCCCCGTCATCGCCTGATTCCAGACGGTGGCGAGCGCACTCGCATCGGCGGCAGGAATGATACGGCAGGCACTGCGCCGTTCCACGCGCACCGTATCGAGCGCCACGCGCACCCCCGCCAGCAGGATGGGCGTGGTGATCACCGCACCGGCCTGCACGTCGATGGGTGCGGTGAGCTCCGGTTGGAAGCCAATCCGCAGCGTGCGGACGCGATAGCGCCCCGCGCGCGGGGCCGTCAGCCGGTAGTCCCCACGCTCCGCGGTGAGGGTGCGCCCCACGATGGTGCTCGTGCTGTCGAGCAGCAGCACCATCGCCCCGGCAACCCCTCGCCCCGTCCCATCGGTGACGGTGCCGCGCACCGTCTGCGCCGCCAGTCGCCCCAGCGGGGCGAAGACGCCAAGGAGGGCGGCGGCAAGCGCCACCCGCCTCGGGGTCAACGGCTTAGAAGTTCGCCAGATCGACGTACGCGCTCCGGAAGGTCTCCACCTGCGGGAGCGTGGCATCTTCCAGCTGTGGGGCGTAGCCCACGAAGGTATCCGTGCTGGCGACCCGCTTCACCGGCGCATCCAGCCAGGGGAAGCAGTCGTCGGCGATGCGCGCGGCGATTTCGGCGCCATAGCCCCACGACATCGAATCTTCGTACGCCACAATCACGCGACCGGTCTTCTTCACGCTGGCGTACACCGCTTCCTGATCCCACGGCGACAGCGTCCGCAGGTCGATGACTTCCACGCTCGGGCCCCCTTCCTCGGCCAGCTGATTCGCCGCCACGAGCGCGCGCTGCACGGTCGCCCCGTAGGTCACGACCGTGATGTCGGTGCCAGCGCGCACCGTCCGCGCCTTGCCGAAGGGGATCATGAAGTTGGCGCCCGGATACCGGCCCTTGTTGTACGTCTGCCGGTAGAGGTGCTTGTGCTCGAGGAAAATGACGGGATCGTCGCAGCGGATCGCCGTGCGCAGGAGCCCGTTGGCGTCGAGCGCATTGCTGGGGCAGACGACGCGGAGCCCGGGGCAGTGCGTGAACAGCGACGCGCCGGTCTGCGAGTGGTAGATGCCGCCGCGGATGTAGCCGCCGTAGGTGGTCCGAACGACCACGGGGGCGTTGAACGCGTTGTTGGAGCGCCAGCGCATCGTCGCGAGCTCGTCACGGAGCTGCATGTACGCGGGCCAGATGTAGTCGAAGAACTGAATTTCGACGACCGGCTTGAAGCCGCGGTGCGCGAGACCGATCGCGCGGCCAATGATGTTGGCTTCGGCGAGCGGCGAGTTGTAGACGCGCGTGGAGCCAAAGCGCGTCTGCAGCCCATGCGTGACCTTGAAGACGCCGCCCTTGCCCTTCACGGTGCCCAGGTACGCTTCGCGCGACACATCGGCGACGTCTTCCCCGAAGACCAGAATCCGGTCGTCACGCGCCATTTCATCGCGCATGCACGCATTGAGCAGGTCCACCATGGTGGTCGGCTCGCCCGTGTACTGCGGATCCTCTTCCGTGTCGAACTGCTCGCTCGTCGGATCGACATCCGGCGCGTACACCGCGTAATAGACCGTGCTGGCATCCGGCTGCGGCTGCGCCAACGCATCGTCGGTGGCAATCAACAGCTCGGCATCAACCACTTCGCGGATGGCCGCGAGCTCCGCCTCGGTGGCGATGCCATCGCGCACCAACATTGCCGGGAACGTCTGCAGCGGATCGCGGGCGGCATCGGCCTCGCGCTCTTCCGCGGGGCGATAGAAGACTTCGTCGTCGGAGAGCGAGTGCGAATACGGGCGAATCACCTTGGCGTGCACCAGCGCCGGACCCCGCCGCTCACGGGCGTAGGCTACCGCGCGCTGCATTGTTTCGAGCGAGGCGAAGAGGTCGCAGCCGTCCACTTCCTGGATGTAGAGGTCCGGGAAGGAGGCCACGAGCTTGGAGATCGAGCCACCGGCGGTGTTCACTTCCACCGGGACCGAGATCGCGTAGCCGTTGTCTTCCACGAGGTAGACAATCGGCAGCTTGAGATTGGAGGCCGTGTTGAGCGACTCCCAGAACTCCCCTTCGCTGGTCGTGCCGTCGCCGGTGGTGACGAGCACGACTTCCCCGTCGGTGAACCCCTCGGTGATCCCGAGCTGGCTGGCGCGCATGATCCCTTCGGCGGCGCCCACCGCCTGCAGGAACTGCGTGCCGGTGGGGGACGACGCCGACACAATGTTCAGCTTCTTGTGCCCCCAGTGGCTGGGCATCTGGCGGCCGCCCGAATTCGGATCGATCGCGGCGCCCACCGCGCTGTAGAGCATCTCGTTGGGGGTCATCCCCAGCGTCAGGCAGAGCGCGCGGTCGCGGTAGTACGTGTAGAACCAGTCGCGGCCCGTGCGCAGCGTCATCCCCGCCGCAATGCCAATGGCCTCATGTCCCGCCCCCGAGATCTGGAAGAAGATCTTGTTCTGCCGCTTGAGCTGGATCTCCTTGTCGTCGATGCGGCGCGACTGATACATCGTGCGGTACGCCTGCAGCAGCTCATCACGCGTCAGCGACGAAGCAGCGGGCGCACCGGCGGTGGAACGGGCGCGGGTCGGGCGGGTCGAAGTGGCCATCGGATTCTCGGAGAAACAAGGAAAGAGCAGACCGTGGGAAAATAGCCCTGCAACCGGCGGGAGGGAGGGGCATCGCTCAGGCGGGCGCTGTCCGGAACTGCCACCTTGCCGGCAGCGAAACGGCGGCGCACCTTGGCACATCGGTCCGGTTTGGACCTCTATTCCATTCTGGTTGTGTTCTGGCGTGACCACAGGCTGTCCAACCGGTGGTCACTGGTTGTCACCCGTTCCAGCGACCTATGCACGCACCCACCGCATCCATGGGGCCGACCTCCGGCCACTGCACCTTCTGCGACCTGATCCGCGGCGCCGGCGAGGTGTCGATCGTGTACGAAGATGCCGTGGCGATCGCGTTCCTCGACATTCAGCCGGTCAACGCCGGCCATGTGCTGGTGGTCCCCCGGGAGCACTACGAGGTCCTGCAGGACATCCCGCGTCGCGTGGGCGCGCACCTGTATGAGGTCGCCACCAAACTCATCCCCGTGGTGCAGGCGTCAGCGGGGGCCTCGGATATGAACATCGTGGTGAACTCTGGGCAGGCCGCCGGGCAGAATGTGATGCACTATCACATTCACCTGATCCCGCGCCGCGAGGGGGATGGCTTCGACGTGCCGCTCCCATTCCCCGGCTCCACGATGCCCAACCGGCAGCAGCTGGACGCCATGGCCGCACGGATCGGGAGCATGCTGCGGGATCCGCTGCGGAACAGCGGGATGAAGGAGTAATGGCCAGCGAACCGTCGGCCGACGAGGCTGCGGAGGCGACGATCGTTCCCTACGCCCCGCGCCCCGGGGTGCTGGCGGAGCTCGCGTGGCCCACGGTCCGGGAGCAGCACTGGCCGGTCGCGCTCCTCCCCTGGGGGGCCACCGAGCCGCACAACACGCACCTCCCCTACGGCACCGACACGCTCCTCGGCCACGAGGTGGCTGCGCAGGTGGCCGCTCGCTGTCTTGCACAGGGCGTCGGTGTGGTGGCGCTCCCCGCGGTCCCCTTTGGGGTGAACACCACGCAGCTTGATCTGCCACTCACGATCAACCTGATGCCCAGCACGCAGCTGGCCGTCCTGCGCGATGTGGTCCGCAGCCTTGAGCCCCATGGCGTGCGCGTGCTGGTGCTCCTCAATGCCCACGGCGGGAACGAACTCCGGGCACTGGTGCGCGAGCTGCAGCCGGAGACGTCGCTGCTGCTCGTCATCGCCAATTGGTGGCAAGCGGGGGACGCCGCGGTCTTCGCCGAGCCCGGTGATCATGCCGGCGCGCTCGAGACCGCCGCGGTCTTGCATCTCCGACCGGAGCTCGTCGCGGATCGGACCACGTGGGGGGATGGGGCCGCCCGGCGAAGCCGCTTCGCGGGGGTCCGCGAGGGG
>JBEIUK010000091.1:0-10886 GCA_040374415.1 Gemmatimonadaceae bacterium
GGAGCCGATTCAGCAGATCGTCGGTGCGGTGCGGCGCGCGCTGGAAATCACCCCGCCGGAGCTGGCCTCCGACATTGTGGACCGTGGCATCGTCATGACGGGCGGTGGGGCGTTGATTCGTGGCCTCGACAAATTGCTCGAGTACGAAACGGGGCTACCGATTCACGTCGACGAGGATCCGCTGACCTGCGTGGTGCGCGGGACGGGGCGGATTCTTGACGACGAAGAGAAGTACTGGTCGGTCCTCACGACCTGAGGGCAGGGTGGCGCGCTTGACCCGCGGCGGTGCGCAGCTCCACGTCGGCCTGCTGGTGGGGTGTCTGCTTGTTGCCTTGACCGCTCGGGTCATGCCGCAGCGGTACCGCGAGTCGGTGGCGTCGGCACTGCGTCACAGCGTGGCGGCCCCCTTTGGCGCCATCGAGGCGAGCGCGGCCAACGTTCGGTCCGCGGTCGATTCCCGCGACGCGGTGTTGCATGCCCGAGGTCGTGGTGTGCTCGATACGCTTCGGCTGCGCGATGTACGCGACGAGAATCTCACGCTGCGCGGCCTGCTTGGACTCTCGGCGCGGTTGCGTGATGGCTTTGTGGTCGCCGAGGTGCTCCCGCGACTTGGTTTTGCGGATGATCATCGGTTGACGCTCGCCGTGGGGCGTGACGGTGGGGTTGCGCCCTTCGCGCCGATTGTCAATGCGGACGGATTGGTGGGCATGGTGGAGCAGGTTGATGCGACCACCGCGTATGCCATCACGTGGGCGCATGAAGATTTTCGGGTGAGCGCGATGAGCGCGGACGGCCGCGCCTTTGGTATTGTGCAGCCGCATCTCGGCACGGGCGGCGCGCGCCTCCTCCTTGAGCTTCGCGGAGTGCCGTTTCGTGCCAAGCTCGACTCCGGCGCGCTGATCGTGAGCTCCGGACTTGGGCCGACCTATCCGCGGTGGATTCCGGTGGGGACGGTCGTGAGTGAAATCGTGACGGCGGAGCGGTGGGCGCGCACGTACCTGCTGGTCCCCGCGGTCTTACCCGATGCGATTGGGCCGGTGCTGGTCCTGCGACCGGACCGGTTGGCGCGGGGCGTGCAGGGCGTGTGGGCCAATGCGGCAAGTGCAGACAGCGCCGCGCGCGCCGTGGCCGCAAGCGGCGACTCCGTCGCGCGTCGGGCGGCGCTCGATGAAGTGGCGGCGCGCCGCGCCGCGTTGGATTCGGCGGTGCCCGTGGGGCCCGTGGTGCCTCCCGTGGCGCCGCCCGTAGTGCCTCCGACACCACCGGGGCGGCCATGAGGAGCGGGTATCGGATGGCCCCGCAACGTGCGGCACTGAGTCTGCGGGCCGTTCTCGGGGCGATGCTGCTGGCCGGCGTGCACGTTGCCGTGGGGCCATTTATCGATGGCCCCGTCCGGCCGAATTTCTTAATCATCGCCGTACTCACGATCGTCGTGCGGGTGCAGCCTGGCATGGCGGCCGTGATCGGGCTTCTGACGGGCGCCGTGGTTGATGCGCTGGCCCCGTCGGGCTTTGGCGCGGCGATGCTTGCGTATACGGCCGTGGCGTATCTGGCCTCATGGGCCACCGCCAGTTTTGTGGCCGATCAACTGGCCCTGCTGGCCGGTTTCATGTTTGCCGGGGCCTGGCTCGGGGATCTTGTCTATCTGGTGGCGGGGGGCGGCAGCTATGAGGCGTTGCCCGTGCTGGCTCGACTGCTGTGGTCCATGCTCTCCGCCGTGCTGACGGCGCTCATCGCCGTCGTGCTGCAGGCGATCTTTCAGCCTGCGGCCCCCGCCCGTACCCGGTGAACGGGCTGTGATGAGTCACTGCCCGTGAGCTTTCATCCCAATGAGCTGCTGCGCCGTGCGCGGATGGCGCGCGGGTTTCTGGTGGTGGCGTTCCTCGGGCTCGCCGGCGCGTTCTTTCGGGCGCAAGTGCTGCAGAATGCAGCCTATCTGGAAAAGGCCGAGAGTAATCGGCTGCGCGAGGTCCCGTTGCCAGGCTCTCGGGGGATCATCTACGATCGCCACGGGGAGATTATCGCCGAGAATCTGCCGGGGTACACCGTCTCGCTACTGAGCCCGAGTGAAGATTCGCTGCGTTCGGCGCTCACGACTGTTGCGCGCATTGTCCCGATGGATTCGCTGCAGCGGGAACAGGCGGTGCAGCGCTTCCGCCGGTTGCCGCAATACCCGGCGGTGATCTTTAGCGATGCGTCGTTTGGCGTGATCTCGGTGCTGGAGGAGCGTCGGGTGGAGCTGCCGGGCCTGATTATTCAGAGCACGCCCAAGCGCTACTATCCCGACGCGGCCGCCATGGCGTCGCTCATTGGCTATACCGGGGAAATTTCCGATCGGGAACTGGCCGCGCCAGCCTATGAGGGCTACAAGCCCGGGCAGCAAGTTGGTAAGGCGGGGTTGGAGAAAGCCTATGAAGTGGCACTTCGTGGCCGGGAGGGGCGTCGATTTGTGGAGGTGGATGCCCGTAACCGCGTGGTGCGGGACAACGGCGTCCGTCCGGAAGAGCAGCCAACGGCGCCGCCGCCACTCAAGACCCATTTGGATCTCGACCTGCAGCGCTATGCGCACGAATACTTTGGGGATTCGTTGCGCGGCGCGATTGTCGCGCTGGAGCCGCAGACGGGTGGCGTGCTCGCGCTCTATTCCGCACCGACGTATGACATCAACCGGTTCATCGGTGGGGTGTCGTCCGCCTATTATCAAAGCTTGTTATCGGATCCCCGGAAGCCACTCTACAACCGGGCGATGCAGGGGACCTACGCCCCGGCGTCCACGTGGAAGTTGGCAACCGCGGTGCTGGGGTTGCAGCGGGGGTTGGTCACCATGGACACCCGCATGCCACAGCCGTGTACCGGGGGGTTCTTCTATGGCCGCGTCTTCAAGTGCTGGGATAAAAAGGGGCACGGCGACATCACCCTGGCGCAGGCGATCGCGAAATCCTGCGACGTCTACTTTTATCAACTGGGCCTCAAGATTGGCCTCGCCAATCTGATTGCGGGTGGGGTCTCGTTGGGCTTTCGCGACTCCACCGGCATTGACTTGCCCAATGAACGACGCCCACGGTGGCCCGAGAGCGTGGCGTATTTCAACCGACGGTACGGTCCACGGGGATGGAATCCGTCCGTCGTCTTGAGCTTGTCCATTGGACAGGCGGACAACGCGCAGACGCCGGTGAGTATGGCGCGGTTCTACACCGCGCTCGCGACCGATGGCGCCGCCGCCACGCCGCAGGTGGTCATGCGCATGCCGGAGCGCAAGCAGATTCTGAACCTGACGCCCGAGCAACTGCGCGGGATCAAAGAGGCGTTGGCGGATGTGGTGTCCAGCGGTACCGCTGCCGGGGCACAGATTCGCGGCCTCACGATCGCGGGCAAGACGGGAACGGCGCAGAACCCGCCGCATCCGGACAATGCGTGGTTTGTGGGCTATGCGCCTGTTGACGAGCCGAAGATCGTAGTCGCCGTGATCCTGGAGGAAGGGCTGCATGGCACGGCCGCCGCGAAGATTGCCACGAAGATGATGGAGCGGTATCTGAAGGTGCGGCTGACGCTCAAGACCGTGACCAACGACTGATGCCCCGGACGCGCCAACACTCCGCCATTGACTATCCGCTGCTCGTCATCGCGCTCCTGCTGACGGCATTCGGCATCGCGATGGTGTATTCGGCCGGGCAGACCGATGTGCCATCTGGGTTCGTCGTGCATGCATGGCGTCGGCAGTTGGCGTTCTTCGGCGCCTCATTGTTCGCTGGCTGGGTGGTCATGCGGAGTTCGGTGCGCTTGCTGGAGTGGAGTGCGTGGCCGCTGTATGTGCTGAGCTGCGCCCTGCTGCTGTTTGTCCTCTTCTTCGGGACGGGTGCGGGCACGGCAGCCAGCGTGAAGGGCTGGTTGTCGATTGGCGGGGTGCGTATCGGACAGCCGTCGGAGCTCGCGAAGCTTGCGACGACGCTCATGCTCGCGCGCGTCCTCTCCACGCAACGCGAGAATCCCCGGATGCTGCTCCAGCTCTGGCGACCATTGCTCGTGGTCGCGGTCCCCTGGCTCTTGGTGATGGCGCAACCCGATCTGGGCACTGGGATCGTTTTCATTGGCATCTGCTTCGCCATGTTTTTCTGGGCCGGTGTCCCGTGGCCCGTGTTATTGATGCTCGCAAGCCCGGGGATCAGCCTGTTGCTGGCCTTTAGCTCAGGGATCTGGGGGGCCTGGTTCCTTATTCTCGTGGCCGTCGTCGTCTGGTACCGGCCGCATCTCATCGAAGGGGCGGCGCTCTTGGCCGCCAATGTGGGCATGGGCGTTGTTGCGCCAATTCTCTGGGACCACCTCAAGCCCTATCAACAGCGCCGACTGCTCGTCTTTCTCGACCCGTCGGTCGACCCGCGGAACTCTGGGTACCACGTGGCGCAGTCGAAGGTGGCCATTGGGTCTGGTGGCTTTCTCGGGAAGGGGTTCACGCTGGGGTCCCAGAAGCGACTGCAGTTTCTTCCAGAGCGGCACACGGACTTCATTTTTTCGGTGGTGGGGGAGGAACTGGGGTTCATGGGGGTGTCGCTCGCCCTCGCGCTCTTTCTGGCGCTGTTCCTCCGGAGCACGCGGGTCGCGCTTCGCGCTCACGAGCCATTCCCCAGTCTGGTGGCCTTCGGACTGGTGGCCGCGTGGTTTATCCACGTGATCGTCAATGTGGGGATGACGCTCAACCTGATGCCCGTGACGGGCATTCCCTTGCCATTTTTCAGCTACGGCCCGTCCTTCCTGCTGATCTGCTGGACCAGCGTGGCCCTGTTGATGCGCATTTCCGCCGAAGGCCGCGGGCTTGCCGATGCCCTGGATCTGTGACCGTGGCGCCCGCGGAGCACACCGCTGGTTTCGGGAAAGGTTCGGGGTACATGAAGGGCACTTCGCGAAAGCGCAAGGACTAGCCTCCCACGGGTGAGGGTTTGATCTTTCCACCCCTATGGCCTGGTTCCGGAAAGAGAAGAAGGCGCGCCAGCCGCGCCGCGAGCGTCTCGAGATCCCACCGGATACGTGGGAGAAGTGCGAGGCCTGTGGCCACACGGATATCCGCGACAAATTTCAGCGGAACTTCAACGTGTGCCCGGAATGCGATTTTCATCGGCGTCAGCGCGCGTGGGATTACGCCACGATGCTGCTCGATGAGGATTCCATTCTTGAAGTCGGCAGCGAACTGCGTTCCGTCGATCCGTTAGGCTTCCCGGAGTATCCTGCGCGCCTCAAGCGCGCGTTGGCGAACGCCGGTGACAGTGACGCCATTTTGACGGTGACGGGGCTGATGGAAGGACTCCCTGTCGGCATTGGGATCATGGACTTTGCCTTCATGGGCGGATCCATGGGGTCCGTGGTCGGTGAGAAGATTGCGCGTCTCGGTCAGCGCTCCCTCGAAAAGAAGCATCCGCTGGTGATCATCTCTGCGTCCGGCGGTGCCCGTATGCAGGAGGGGGTCCTCTCCCTCATGCAGATGGCGAAGACCTCAGCGATGCTCTCGCAGTTGGCGGAGCGGCGCATTCCCTACATCTCAATCCTCACGAATCCCACCACGGGTGGGGTCAGTGCCAGCTATGCCATGCTCGGCGACGCGATTCTCGCCGAGCCGGGGGCGGTGATTGGCTTTGCCGGTCCGCGGGTCATTAAGCAGACGCTCGGCCAGGACTTGCCCGAGGGGTTCCAGACGGCGGAGTTCCTGTTGGATCATGGGATGGTGGACAACGTGGTGCATCGGAAAGCGCTCCGCGCCACGGTGTCGAGCCTGCTGCGCCACATGACGGGACGTCCAGCTGCCGCTGGGCACGCCTGAATCGCTGACCGCCTACCACGACGCCCTGTCGCGGCTGTTTGCGCGCACCGGGGGGGTATGGCGGTTGGGGTTGGAGCGCATGGCGCAGCTGCTGGAGGCCCTCGGAGCCCCGCAGCGTGCCTACCCGGTCTTCCACATTGCTGGCACGAACGGCAAGGGGAGCACGGTCGCGACACTCGATGCGCTGCTGCGCGCGCATGGCCTGCGTGTGGCCCGGTACACCTCGCCGCATTTGGTGGATTTCGCGGAACGGATCGTGGTCGACGGTCGTCCGATGGCGCACGACGCCATCACGGCGTGGCTTACGGAGCGTGAGCCGCTCCTGACGTCGTTGGGAGCCACGTTTTTTGAGGCCACCACCGCCATGGCGTTTTGTCATTTCGCGGCGGCGAAGGCGGATGTGGCGATCGTGGAGGTCGGTCTAGGCGGACGTCTCGACGCGACCAATCTCGTCGACCCCGTCGCAGCGGCCGTGACCCAGATCGGGTTTGACCACATGGAGTACCTCGGCGATACGCTCGAGCGTATTGCCGGGGAAAAGTCCGGCATCTTCAAGGCGGGTCGCCCGGCGGTCATTGGCGATACCCGCCCCTCGATTCGCGCGTTACTGCAGCGGCATGCCGAGCACGTGGGCGCGACCCCCATTCTGGTGAATGGGCGGGATTGGACGGTGCAGGATGTCCGGCTGTCTGCGGCGGGCACGGCCTTTACGCTGACGGGGGCGGCAGGCGCGGTGGCCTATCAGACGCCGCTGGTGGGGGCCTTTCAGGCCCACAACTGTGCCGTGGCGCTGGCGATGCTTGAGGGGGGGGGGGGGCGGTGGCGCGACGTGCTCACTGCGGCGCCGTCGGCGCTGAGCGGCGTTCGGCTGGCTGGGCGCTTTCATCGGGCCGGCCGGTGGCTGTTCGATGTCGCCCACAACGCCGATGGCGCCGCCACGGTGGTGGCGAATCTGGAGGCGATCGGCGCGGTGCGCCCGGTGGTGGCGGTGGTCTCCGTGCTCCGGGATAAGGACTGGCGTGGCATGTTGCAGACGCTCGCCGGTGCGGTGGACCGTCTGATCCTGACCAACACACCGACCGCACCAGCCTCGCGGCTCTGGCCGCTTGACGAGGTGGTGGCGTGGGCGCAATCCGCCGGCATTCCCGTGGAGCCGGTCCCGGTATTTGCGGAGGCGCTGCACCGTGCGGAGGCGCACACACCGGCGCACGCACCGGCGCACGCGCGGGCGCAGGGCGCGACGATTCTCGTGACGGGGTCATTTCATACCGTCGGAGATGCCATGCAACGGTTGCAGGTCGATCCATTGGCCCGGTAACTTACCCGGATGCCTCCGAAGCCCTTACCGGGATTCCGTGATTTCTATCCGGACCAGCTAGCCGAGCGTGCCTACATCTTCGAGACCTGGCGCCGCGTCGTGCGGCGCTCTGCGTTTGTGGAGTATGATGGACCGCCCTTAGAGCCGCTGGAGCTCTACACGCAGAAGAGCGGCGACGAGATCGTCACGCAGCTCTACAACTTCGTGGACAAGGGAGAGCGACCGGTTGCCATGCGTCCCGAGATGACGCCGACCTTCGCGCGGATGGTTGGCGCCCGGGCGCAGACGCTGCGTAAACCGGTGCGGTGGTTTTCGATTCCGCAGCTCTTTCGGTATGAGCGGACGCAAAAGGGGCGGTTGCGAGAGCACTTCCAGCTCAACGTGGACATGGTCGGCGAGGCCGATGTGTTGGCGGATGCCGAGCTGCTCGCGGTCGCGATCGGCATCATGGAGGCGTTTGGGCTGACGGCGCAGGAGCTGCGGGCGCGCATCAGCGATCGTCGGCTGTTGAATGGCCTGCTGGGGCATCTTGGGGTGGCGGAGGAACACTGGCCCGCGGTCTATGCCGTGCTCGATAAACTCGAGCGGCAGCCCCGGGAGGTCTCGGTGGACAAGCTCTCGGCGGCGGGGCTCTCGTCGGAGACGGTGGAGACGATTCTGGGGTTCGGCACCTTGGATTTCGAGACCTTGCGTGCGCGGTATGGTGATGGGCCATTGGTCGCGCCGCATGTTGCGCGCTTCGCCGAATACCTCGCGCATGCGGAAGCGCTCGGGCTGTCGCCATGGATGCACTTCGATCTCACGATCGTGCGGGGCCTGGCGTACTACACCGGTATCGTGTTTGAGCTCTTCGATGCGGTTGGGGAGTTCCGGGCGATCTGCGGCGGGGGCCGGTATGACCATCTCCTGGCCTCGTTGGGAGGAACCGATCTCCCCGCCCTCGGCTTTGGTATGGGAGATGTTGTTTTGGGTGAGCTGTTGCGGGCGCGTGGTCGCATGCCGGCCTTCGCGTCTCCGCTGGACGTGTGGGTGGCGCAGGAGCCGCGGGACGGCCAGGTGCCGGCCGAGACGCTGCGCACGGCGCATGCGCTCCGGCAGGCGGGGTGCGTGGTGGAGTATGCCCTCCGCGCTCAGCGGTTGGATAAGCAGATCGAGGCCGCGCGGAAGGCTGGGGCGCGGCATGTGGTGATCGTGGAGCCCGCGGCAGCGGGCCACCTGCAGTATCGGGTACGGACGGCCGGGATCCCCGACGTCCTGTGGGAGTCTCTTGAGGCGCTGCAGCAGGGCGTTTCTTCGTTAACCGGAACGGCGATATGAGCGACGACAAGAAGCTGACCACCCGCGCGGACAACTTCAGCGAGTGGTACAACGAGCTGGTGCTCCGTGCGGAGCTTGCCGATTACTCGCCGGTGCGTGGGTGCATGGTGATCCGCCCGTTGGGCTACGGGATCTGGGAGCGGATGCAGCGCGCGCTGGACGACATGTTCAAGGCCACCGGCCATGTGAACGCGTACTTCCCGCTGTTCATTCCGGAAAGTTTCCTGTCGAAGGAAGCGGAGCATGTGGAAGGGTTCGCGCCGGAATGCGCGGTCGTCACCATGGGCGGTGGCAAACAGCTGGAAGAGCGGTTGGTGGTGCGCCCGACTTCGGAGACGATCATCTACTCGATGTTCGCCAAGTGGGTCCAGAGTTATCGCGACCTGCCGTTGCTGTACAATCAGTGGGCCAATGTGGTGCGCTGGGAAATGCGCACGCGGCTGTTCCTGCGCACGATGGAATTTCTGTGGCAGGAAGGGCATACGGCGCATGCCACCCATGACGAGGCCGAGGCGGAGACGCGGCGCATGCTTGGGGTGTACCGGGAGTTCATGGAAGGGTACATGGCGATGCCGGTGATCACTGGGCAGAAGACGGATTCGGAGAAGTTCGCCGGCGCGCTGCGGACGTATGCCTGCGAAGCGCTGATGCAGGACAACAAGGCCTTGCAGGCGGGCACGTCGCACAACCTCGGACAGAATTTCGCGAAAGCGTTTGACCTGTCGTTCCAGAACGAGCAGGGCGAACAGGCGTTTGCGTGGAACACCAGTTGGGGGGTCTCCACGCGCATGATTGGTGGGCTGGTCATGACGCATGGTGATGATGCCGGCTTGCGGCTGCCACCGAAGCTCGCGCCGATTCAAATGGTGATTGTACCGATTTGGAAGACGGACGAGGAGCGGGCGGCCACGATCGAGGCGGCCAAGCGGATCGCCGACGATCTGGGGCAGCTTCAAGCGCCCTGATCATGAGCGGATCCGGGTCCATGTCGACGACCGCGTGGGGATCAAGCCGGGGGCCAAGTATTACCACTGGGAGACCCGTGGCATTCCGCTCCGCATGGAGATCGGGCCGCGGGATCTCGCGGCGAACAGCGGCATGCTGGTGCGTCGTGACACGCGGGAGAAGCGTCCGATTGCTGTGGATGCGCTGCGCATCGAACTCCCCGTCATTCTGGAACAGATTCAGGCGGACATGCTGGCCGCGGCGCGCGCCCGTCTCGAAGCGAACTCGATTCGCGAGCGTATCAGCTACGACAAGTTCAAGGAAGTGATGGAAGGGCCCGGTGCCTTTGTGTATGCGGGTTGGAACGGGGATCCTGCCGTTGAGGCGCGTGTCAAGGAAGAAACCAAGGCGACGATTCGCGTGATCCCCGATCAGGAGTTCCGTTCACCGGTCGCACCGACGACGTGCATGGTGACGGGTGAGCCTGCCAAGTACGAAGTGATCTGGGCGCGCGCGTACTAAACGTGACCGGGTTCTCGTCGGACGATCCCATGCGGTCCACGTTCCCCAGACGGGGGGGCGTGGTGTATGCCGAGCAAGTACCGCTGTCGGTGATCGCGGAGGCGGTACAAACGCCCTGCTATGTGTACGCCGCCAATGTCATTCGGGCGCGCTTCCGGACCTTGGAGGCCGCCTTCGCATCGGTGCCCCACCGCATTCATTTCGCGATGAAGGCGAATTCCAGTCTTGGGGTATTGCGGGTGCTCCAGGAACTGGGCGCAGGCGTGGACATCGTCTCCGGTGGTGAGCTGTTTCGCGCGCGCGAGGCCGGCTTCACGGGGGCCGACGTTGTCTTTAGTGGGGTGGGGAAGACGGTCCCGGAGATCATGCAGGCGCTCGACGCGGGTGTTCGCGTGCTCAACGTGGAGTCTGAGGCGGAGTTGGTCGCCATTGACGCCGTGGCGGCAGAGCGGGGCGTGGTGGCCCCGATCGCCATACGGGTCAATCCGGAAGTCACGGTGGAGACCCCGCATGCCTACATCAAGACCGGGGAGAAGGGACAGAAGTTTGGAATTCCTCGCGACGATGTGGCGCGCATCGCGGCCTTGGCGCTGACCTTGCCCAATGTCGCCCTGCACGGCGTCGGCATGCATCTGGGGTCCCAGATCGCCAACGCCGACCCAATGCGCGAGGCGCTCCCGCGCCTGCTCGAGGTCGTGGAGGTGCTGCGGGCACAGGGCCATCGCTTGCGCTACCTCGACCTCGGTGGGGGGCTCTCGGTGCCGTACGCGCCGCACGAACAGCCCGCTGATGTCGCGGACTACGCGGGGCTCATTGTGCCGGCGATCGCGAACCTTGGTCTGGAGCTGATTCTGGAGCCCGGCCGATTTCTGGTGGCGGACGCGGGCGTCCTGTTGACCCGCGTGCTCTATCGGAAGCATGCGGCGGGCAAGGAGTTCGTGGTCACCGACGCGGGGATGAATGACCTGATGCGCC
>JBEIUK010000179.1:0-6175 GCA_040374415.1 Gemmatimonadaceae bacterium
GATGGAAGAGCTCGCCCGCCGCCGCGGTCAGGACCGGATGGATTTTACGGTGGAAGTGCACAGTGGCTTCCGCACCCCGTTGCATAACAGTCAGGTGGAAGGGGCGGCGCGTGATTCCCGCCACCTGTACGGCGATGCCGCCGATGTCGCCATCGATGTCGACGGCGACGGCCGGCTCACTATCTTCGACGCCTATCATGTCGAGGGGGCGGTCGAGTGGGTGGAGCATGAGCATCCCGAGCTGGCGGGTGGCCTGGGCGTGTACAGCGGCCCTCGCTTCCGCACGCCGTATTGCCACATCGACGCCCGCGGCGAACGGAAGCGCTGGCGCGGGTGAATCCGGTGGGTGAAGCCGCGGGTGAAGCTGCGGGTGAATCCCGCGCGCGTCCCGCTGCGTAGGAGTCGGTATCCTGAGTTCGTTGCCCCGCTGGAGGAACCATGTCGTCTGCGTCGTCCCCCAATTCGTCGGTCCGCGACCGCATCGCTCGCAAGCTCGATACGCTGAATGACGAGCGCCTGTATCAGGTGCTCGACTACATCGAGTTTCTCGAAGCCCGCTACGCCGAGAAGCCGGCGGCGGCGGTGAATCCCTTTCTCCGTCTGGCCGAGGGGATCGAGGACACCCTGCGGGCGGGTGGCGTGGCCGCCACCACGATCAGCAGCACGATGGGGGTGCTCAATCGGGCGGCTGGCGTGATGAGTGGCGTGGCGCAGAACGCGGCCGCCGCGGCCGGGGATATGGCCGCCGCCGCCCGCACCGCCATGACGCAGGCCCAGGCGGCGGCGCAAGCGGCCGCACAGGCCGCCTCGCAGGCCGGGACACAGGCCGGGACACAGGCCGGGACACAGGCGACCCCGTCGGCCACCCCCGCCGAGGCAGCCCCGCCGACAGCGGCGCCGACAGCCCCAGCAGAACCGGGGGACTCGGCGCCGGCCGACCCACCGCCCGCCGGGTAACCGCCCGCCGGGTAACCGGCCGGCGATCCGCCCCTACAGGCGAGGGCGGAATCCATCGACCCGCTGGAACTGCGCCCCGGGTCGATCTAAATTTCAGGATGGCACCCTCGACGACTGACTCTTCCGCGCCGCGCCCTTCGCGCGTGCGTGACGATCTGGCGCTGACGTTCGATGACGTCCTCCTCGCGCCGCGACACTCGCTGACCCACCCCCGGGAAGTGAGCCTCCGCTCCCGCTTCACCCGCGGGATTCAGCTGAATGTTCCGCTCGCCTCGGCGGCCATGGACACGGTCACGGAAAGCGAGATGGCGATCGCCATGGCGCGCTACGGGGCCATCGGGGTGCTCCACAAGAACATGTCGATTGATCGGCAGTCCGCCGAGGTCGATCGCGTCAAGCGCTCCGAGAGCGGGATGATCCTGAACCCGATCACCCTCTCCCCCACCGCGTCGCTTCGCGAAGCGGTCGCACTCATGATGCGCTTTAAAATCAGCGGCGTCCCGATTGTTGATGAGCGCGGCACGCTGGTCGGCATCCTGACCAATCGCGATCTCCAGTTCGAGCGCAATCTCGACCGACCGGTGCGCGATGCGATGACCGCCGACGAGCTCGTCACGGCGCCGCTCGGCACCACGCTCGACGAAGCCGAACGCATTCTGGGGAAGCATCGCATCGAGAAGTTGCCGGTGGTCGATGGCGACGGAGCGCTCAAGGGGCTCATCACCGTCAAGGACATCCACAAGCGCCGGCAGTATCCGGATGCCAATAAGGACCAGCATGGTCGCCTGCGCGTCGCGGCGGCGATCGGGGCCGGTGGCGACTATCTCGACCGGGCGCGGGCGCTGGTGCAGGCTGGGGTGGATGTGCTGATCATCGATACCGCGCATGGCCACAGTGAAGGGGTGCTACAGGCCGCGGCGCTGGTGCGGAACGCCTTCCCGGAGATTCAGCTGGTCGCGGGCACTGTCGCGACCCGCGCAGGGGCGGCGGCGCTCGTGGAGCGTGGTGTGGACGCGGTGAAGGTGGGGGTGGGGCCCGGCTCCATCTGCACCACGCGCGTCGTCACCGGGGTTGGCGTCCCGCAGCTCACGGCCGTGATGGACGCGGTTGAAGGGGCCGGGGATGTGCCGGTGATTGCCGACGGTGGCATCAAGTTCTCCGGCGATATCGTGAAAGCGTTGGCCGCCGGTGCGTCGAGCGTCATGATGGGCTCGATGCTCGCCGGGACGGAGGAAAGCCCCGGGGAATCGTTCCTGTTGGAAGGCCGACGCTTCAAGATGATTCGCGGGATGGGCTCGCTCTCCGCGATGCAGGATGGCAGTGCCGATCGCTACTTCCAAGAGGGCGAGATGTCGCCGAAGAAGCTCGTGCCCGAAGGGATCGAAGGGCGGGTCCCGTACAAGGGCCCCGTCGGCGACGTGCTCTTCCAGATGATCGGTGGGCTCCGGAGTGGCATGGGGTATGTCGGCTGCGGCACCATTGAAGCGCTGCGGACGGACGCCGAGTTCGTGCGTATCACGACGGCCGGCCTGCGGGAATCGCATCCGCATGATGTGACCATTACCCGCGAAGCCCCGAACTACTCCCATTAAGGGGAGGTCCCCCCGATCGGCCCAGGCCGACCGGGGGTTCTGCGGCGGTGGCGTGTTGACAGCAGCGTGACCGGACGCCAGCGTTCGCCGTCACCCGGACGGCCCGGGATTGCACCGATGCCCACCATCGGCGTGACGTGCGGCCGTTCTCCTGCCTCGACTCCCCCCTCTTGCACGCCCATGGGACTCTGGTCCAAGAAATCGATCGCGGCGCTTCGCGCAGAAGCCGATAGCGCCGAAGGCGGGCTGAAGCGGACACTCGGCGCCCTCAACCTCACGATGCTGGGCATCGGTGCCATCATTGGCGCCGGTATCTTCGTGCTGACGGGCACCGCCGCCGCCAACTTCGCCGGCCCCGGTGTTTCGCTCTCGTTCGTCCTCGCCGGGCTGGCCTGTCTCTTCGCCGGCCTCTGCTACGCGGAGTTCGCGTCCATGATCCCGATCGCGGGATCGGCCTACACCTACAGCTACGCCACGATGGGTGAAGGGGTGGCGTGGTTCATCGGCTGGAACCTGATCCTCGAATATCTCTTCGCGGCGTCCACGGTTGCGGTGGGCTGGTCGGGGTACTTCAGCGCCATGCTGGGCGAAGTCGGCATTCATATCCCGGCGGCGTTCGCCTCCGCGCCACTCACGGTGGAGGGGGGGCACACGGTGGTCCGTGCCTTCACCTGTGTCGACACGTCGACGGGTGGCGCGCTGATGGACATGGCCACGAAGGCGGCCTTCACGGCGCGTGACGCATGCACCGCCGCGGGCGGCCAGGTGGTCGACGGCCTGATCAATCTGCCGGCCGTGCTGCTGATTGTCGGTCTCACGACGCTCCTGGTCCGTGGCGTGCAGGAGTCGGCGACCTTCAACAACATCATCGTCGCCATCAAGATGGTGATCGTCCTGTTGGTGATCGGCTTCGGCTTCTTCTACGTGAACCGCGCCAACTGGCATCCGTTCATCCCCGACATGGTCACCAACCCGGACGGCAGCACGAAGTACGGGATGGCGGGCGTGCTCCGGGCGGCGCCGGTGGTCTTCTTTGCGTACATCGGCTTCGACGCGGTGTCGACGGCGGCGCAGGAAGCGAAGAATCCGCAGCGTGACCTGCCGATCGGTATGATCGCGTCGCTGTTGATCTGCACGGTGCTCTACATCCTGATGTCGTTGGTGATGACGGGGCTCGCCCCCTACACGTCTCTCGGCGTCGCGCATCCGGTGTCGGCGGCGCTCGAAGCGGTGCCGCAGCTCAAGTGGCTCGAGTACCTCGTGAACATCGGCGCCGTCGCCGGCCTGTCGTCCGTGGTGCTGGTCATGCTCATGGGCCAGCCGCGTATCTTCTACACGATGTCGCGCGATGGGCTGCTCCCGAAGATCTTTGCGAAGGTACACCCGAAGTATCAGACGCCGGCGGCTTCCACGTGGATCGTGGGCGTCATCGCGTTGCTGATCGCCGGCTTCTTCCCGCTTGGTCTGCTGGGTGAGCTGGTCTCGGGCGGCACGCTCGCGGCCTTTGCCACGGTGTGCATCGGCGTGATGGTGCTGCGCCGTCGGTCCCCGGAACTCGAGCGGCCGTTCCGCACGCCGCTCGTGCCGCTGGTGCCCATCCTCGGCGCCGGTGCGACGCTGTACATGATGTACCAGCTGCCGGCGCTCACCTGGACGCTGCTGGGCGTCTGGACGGCGATCGGCATGACGACGTACTTTGTGTACGGCATGCGCAACTCGACGATCGGCAAGAAGGAAGCCTCGTCGCGCTGAGCGACCGCGAAGTGATCGCAGGTTTCACGCGGCGCCCGAGCGATCGGGCGCCGCGTCACGTTCAGGGGGATGGATGAGCACGGTTCACGAAGCGCAGGCGCTGTTGCACGACATGCGGGACATGCTGGCGCCGCCCCCGCACCGTCGGGAGGTGATCGCTGCCATCGCCGACCGCCTGCATCCCGGCATGACCGTGGCGCTCTCCACGCACATCAACAGCGATGGCGACGGCTGCGGCTCCGAGGTGGCCTTGGCCCATCTGTTGGCGCAGCGTGGCGTGACCGTCCGCATCGTCAATCCCACGCCGTGGCCGTCGATGTTCACCTTCCTGCTCGATGACACGATCACGGAAGCCAGCCGGAGCGGCACCGCCGCGCTGACGGGGATTGATGCGCTGATCGTGCTCGATATCAATGACATCCGGCGACTTGGCACCCTCGCGGAGGCGGTGCGGGCGCTCTCGGTGCCCATCTACGTCATTGATCATCACATTCCGGGCAGTGATAAGGCGCTTGGCGTGCTCACCCTCGCCGATACGTCGGCGTGCGCGACCGGCGAGCTCATTTTCGATGTCGCCAATGCGCTGGGGCTTGAGATCACGCCCGCGGTGGCCCAGGCGCTCTACTGTGCGATCCTCACCGATACGGGAAGCTTTCGCTACAGCAACACCTCGCCCCGGGCCCATGCGGTTGCGGCGGTGCTCCTGGGGTGCGGGGTCGATCCGGAAGACATGTATCGGCGGATATACGCGCAGGTGAGCGTGGGACGGATGGAGTTGCTCCGCGATGCGTTGACCTCGTTGGGCACCGAAGCGGCCATTGGGCTCTCCTGGATCTCCGTGGAAGCCGGCGTGATGGAGCGCTACGCGGTCACCAGCGAGGACCTCGACGGGATCGTGGAGCATCCGCGCAGCATCACCGGGACCCGCCTGGCGCTCTTCTTCCGGGATCTGGGGCATGGCAAGGTGAAGGTCTCCTTCCGAAGCACCGGGGCGGTCGACGTGCAGCGTCTGGCCAAGGAGTACGGCGGCGGCGGCCACGCCAAGGCGTCCGGCGCGCTCCTCACGGGGGCGCTGGAGGCCGTCCGGGAGCAGGTGCTCCAAGACGCCCGGGCCTACTGGGCGGCCACCGACGCGCCCTGAGTCGCCATCCCCGGCCGGTCCATGGGATCGGCCGGGGCGGCTCCACTTCGATCCGGCAAGCGCGGCTTATAGCTTTCCGGGATGGCCACTCTTCAGGAACAGATCAGCACGGCGCTCGCCGCCGTTCGGAACCCCCGCACCGGCGCCGATGTCATGGCCGCCGACATGGTGCGCGATATTGCCACGACCGTCGACGGGAAAGTGCGGCTCACGCTGCTGCTCAGCGCGGTCGATGATGCCACCCTGGTGCGTGACGTCCGTCAGGCCGTCGAAGCGATCCCTGGTGTGACCGATATGCGTGTGGATGTGCGCGATCCCGCGCAGCCGCCCGCGCAGCAGCCCCCCACGCCCGCGCGACGCGCATTGCCCGTAATGGACGCCGCCCCTGCCAAGGCCCCGCCGAAAGTCCCCGAGCCGGTGCAGTATCCGAACCTCGGACGCATCATCGCGGTCTCGTCAGGCAAGGGCGGGGTGGGGAAGAGCACCGTCGCGGTAAATCTCGCGATTGCGCTCGCTCGCCAGGGGAAGCGCGTCGGGATCATGGATGCCGATATCTACGGCCCCAACCTGCCGCTCATGCTGGGCGTGGATGCCGCGCCCGCCGTGCGTGATGACATGATCATCCCGCTCGAGGCCCATGGCGTGAAGGTGATCTCCATCGGGTTCCTCATCGAACGTGAACAGCCGGCGATTTGGCGCGGTCCGATCGTGATGAAGATCATCACGCAGTTCC
>JBEIUK010000249.1:0-4204 GCA_040374415.1 Gemmatimonadaceae bacterium
CGCGATGGCGATGGGGCGCCCGCTCAAGGCCGCGCCGGTGATCGATCCCGACGCGAAGGGTGACGATGGGCTGTCGGCTGCGAGCGCCGAAATATTTGGGCTCTCCATTTTCCGGCAGTCCACCTCGCGCTTTCAGCCCAACCTCGATGGCCCGGTTGATGCCGGGTATCGGGTGGGTCCTGGCGATGAGCTGGTGCTCATTCTCACCGGCGATGTGGAGCTGTCGCAGACGCTCGAAGTCACGCGTGGCGGCTTTGTGGTGATTCCGCAGGTCGGGCAGATTGGCGTGGCCAATCTCACGCTGGCGCAGCTCGAAGATCTGCTGTACACGCGGCTGGGTCGGGTGTACAGCGGTGTGCGCCGCGGGGCCGATGCCACCACCAAGTTCTCGATCACGGTGTCACGGCTGCGTTCGAATCAGGTGTTTGTGGTGGGGGATGTCGTGACCCCCGGCGCGTATCGCATTTCGAGCGCCGGGACCGCCATGACGGCGCTCTATGCGGCGGGTGGGCCCAATGAGCGCGGCTCGCTGCGCGCGGTGGAGCTTCGCCGCGGTGGCAAGACGGTGGCGACACTCGATGTCTATGCCTATTTGCTGCGTGGTGATGCGGCCGGTGATCTGCGCCTGCAGCAGGGGGATGTGCTCTTTGTGCCGGTGCGCGGGGCGCGGGTGCGGGTGGATGGTGAAGTCACACGACCGGCCACCTACGAACTGCGCGCCGGTGAGCAGCTGGCCGATCTGTTGCAGGCGGCGGGAGGATTCCGTGCGACGGCGGGTGGCCGGCGGGTGCTGATCGATCGCGTGGTCCCGCGCGCGTCGCGTCCCGCGGGGGGCGCGGAGCGCACCGCGATTGATGTGGCGCTGGCGGCCGATGCCGCGGTGCCGGCCTTTGCGATGGCCGATGGCGATGTGGTGCGGGTGCCGCGTATCGCCGATCGCGTGCGCAATCGCATTACGGTGAATGGGCATGTCTGGACCCCGGGGGCGCAGGGGTTCACCGCCGGATTGACGCTCGAGGAGGCGCTCCGTCGCGCCGGTGGCGTGAAGCCCGATGCGTATCTGGGGCGCGTGCTGGTCACTCGGCTGCGTGCCGATTCCACGCGGGTGCAGCTCAGCGCCATGTTGCGCGACAGCACCGGGGCCACGGTCGAGCCATTGGTGCTGCAGGCCGACGATGAGATCACGGCATACAGCCGCACCAGCTTCCGTCCCGAGCGCTTTGTGGCGATCACCGGTGCGGTGCAGAAGGGGGGTCGGTTCCCGTATCGCGAGGGGATGACGCTGCGGGACCTGGTGATGCAGGCGGGTGGTCTTGCCGATCTCGCGGATATTTCGCAGGCGGAGATCGCGCGCCGGCCGGCGGTGGGCGATGCGCAGCAGCTGTCGACGTCGGTGCGGGTGGCGCTCGATTCCAGCTATCTCATGGCCGAGGGGCGCGCGCCGGCGGGGAGCGGGCGGGAGGAGCCGCTGCAGCCGTACGACAATGTGTTGATTTTTGCCGACCCCACGCGCCGGGCGCCCATCACCGTGAAGATTTTGGGGGAGGTGCGCTACCCCGGCAGCTACGTGCTCAAGAATCGCGCCGAGCGGCTGAGTGATCTGGTGGCGCGGGCGGGTGGGCTGACCTCGGAAGGGGATGCATCAGCGACCTATTTCAGCCGTCGGGTGGAGCAGAGCGCGCAGGTGACGGCGCTGGTGAAGGGGGCCAGCACAAGCCGAACCGATTCCACGGGGAAGACGTTGGCTGGCGTCTCGGATACCGAGCGGTTGGAGAACGCCGGCACGCGTATTCGCGTGGGCGTGGATGTGGTGAAGGCACTCAACCGTGCGGATGCGCTGGACAACCTGATGCTGGTGGAGGGGGATTCCCTCTTTGTGCCGCCCAAGCAGTTCACGGTGTCGGTGCGCGGTGAGGTGAATGCCCCCACATCACTCGTGGCGACCGGGCGCAGTCTGGGGGCGTATCTCCAGGCCGCCGGTGGCGTCACCGCGGCGGGCGATGCGCGGAAGGTGTACGTGATCCAGCCCAACGGCAAAATCGAAAGTCGCGTGCGGCTGCTGGGCTTTGTGAACATCGATCCCACGCCCAAGCCGGGGGCCACGGTGGTGGTGCCGGCGCAGGGTGAGCGGCAGACACTGACCTCGGTGCTGCAGACGACGTCGATCATCGTGCAGAGCCTGACGGCGCTGGCGACCGTCTGGGTGTTGTTCAAGCAGTAAGGGCGTCGCGCATGGCGCCGTATGGCGCCTGCCACGGTTGCATGCCGTAACGCGACAACGACCCCGCCCCGCCATGCTGCGACGTCGCAGACTGGTGTGCGACACCATACGGGCGTGGGACTGAATTCATGGGCAGTCCGGCATGCGCCTGGGACTGACCATGCACTCGCACGGGTACCGGTTTGGTGAGTGACACGGCAGCGCACTGGTATGTGATCTGGACGGAGGCGCGGGCGGAGAAGTTGGTCGCGTCGCGCCTCGAGGCCATTGGCCATGCGTCGTGGTTGCCAACCTACACCGCGCGTCGCCAATGGAGTGATCGGTGGAAAGCGGTCACGCTGCCGCTCTTTCCGGGCTATCTCTTTGCGCAGGAAGGCCCCTGGAGCTGGCATGAACTGCTGCGGGTGCCCGGTGTGCTGACACTCGTGAAAGCGGGGAGCGTCCCGGTGTTGCTTTCGTCGGCATACATCGCCGAGCTGCAGCGGGCGATCAACACGCCGGACGTACAGGTGGAGCCGCTCGAGGACGCGCCGGTCTTTGCGCCGGGCGACGAGGTGATCGTCATGGACGGACCATTGGCCGGCGTGCGCGGCGTGGTCCGCGACATGCAGAGTCGGCGGACACTGGTGATCTGGATCGAGGCCATTGGGCGCGGTGTGGCCTGCACGCTGGGAACGGCCGCGGTCCGTAAGTTAGGTACCGCCGATTGACCACCGCTCTGTTCGAATGGTGGGTGACCGGCCCGCATCGTCTGAGCAGGTGAAGCCGCGGTGGCCGCATGCTCCGTATGCCGTGAGCAAACTGCTATCCATCAACAGTGCGGCCATGAAGATTGCCGTGGGGTGGCCGAAATGGAAACGGGGACAACTGAGCCTATGCATGCAGCAAGCACCTACATAGCAGTCGTGAAGCGCCGGCAGGAATTAGCGGTGGCCTTTCTGGAGGAGATAGCGTTCCGTCATAGGTGGAGCCTCACAGAGGCGGTTCGGATATTCGCCATAGCGTATGGTGAACATCCCCAAGCGGCGGAATTGGTGGAGTCGACAGGAAAGGTGGCGCGGCCATGAAGGTCGAAAGACTCGCACTGCCTGAGCTTCTACTGATCACGCCGGACGTATACAAAGACGCGCGCGGGTATTTCATGGAGAGCTATCAGCGCGACCGATATGTAGAGGCGGGGATCCTAGAGATGTTTGTGCAGCACAACGTCTCAATGTCGCACCGTGGTGTGATTCGCGGATTGCATGCCCAGCGGCCACCACATGCACAGGGGAAACTGGTGACTGTCCTGCACGGTCGAGTGTTCGATGTGGCTGTTGATGTGCGGGAAGACTCACCGCGCTTTGGCCAGTGGGTCGGGGTCGAGCTTGATGATGTCCGGCATCAGCAGCTCTACATCCCAGCGGGATTCCTTCATGGATTTCAGGCGCTGGAGGATGGGACGGTATTCGGATATTCCGTATCAGCGCCGTACAACCGCGAGGCGGAATACGGGGTGCGCTGGAATGATGAAACTATTGGGATTCGATGGCCGGAGATCTCCACCCACATAGTGGCACGAGACGAACAGCTGCCACGACTATCTAAGCCCTGCTGAAGGACCACGATTTGCCAGATCTCGCAGACGCCTAATACATTCTCGCCAACCTCTAAGCAGCCGAAGCGAGTCTCGCTGCGGCATCACACCCTAAAGCACCTGTCTCTACTCAACCCACGCACCGTCTCACGCAGCGTGGGCTCGAAGAGACCGCCGGCCCCGATCTGAAGCGCCCAGGTGTTCGGGAGCACACAGTGGCGACGTCTAAACGCACCTTCTCTGTACACGCGATCAAGTGCACAGGCCTCGTGGGTACAACCGTCAAAAAACAGACACGAAGGCCCCTGAGGTCTTCAGCAAGCGACAGGTCACGCTTCGCCGAATCTAGAGCCTTTCCCCCGATCAGATGGTGAAGCTGATTCTGTAGGTCGACGCGCAAAACATGA